>JAGCXC010000084.1 GCA_017961515.1 Clostridiales bacterium
AAGCCGAAGCTATTAAGCTTTAGTGCGGATACACTAGTAGTTACAGGAGGAGTTGCCAAAAATAGTGCTTTTATTAAGTTTATAAAAAATGAAAATATATATAAAGAAGTTATAGTGCCACAATTTACACAGTTAAATGGAGCTATAGGGTGTGCAGTATATGGATTTTTAAAGGAGGAAAAATAATGAAAAAGGCAGTTATTTTATTATCAGGTGGATTAGACAGCACAACATGTATATCTTATGCAATTAAGAATGGATATGAGGTATATCCAATATCTTTTGATTATGGACAAAGACTAAACAGAGAATTAGAGTGTGCAAAAAAAGTTGTAAAACATTTCAATGTCAAGACTCACAAAATAATAAAAATGGATAATGTAGGAGGAAGTGCACTAACAGACATGAATATTAGTGTACCTAAATTTGAAGGAGATGGAGAAATACCAGTTACATATGTTCCCGCAAGAAACATAATCTTTTTAAGTTATGCTACAGGATATGCAGAAGTAGTAGGTGCAGATGCAATTTTTATAGGAGTAAATGCTGTTGATTATAGTGGTTATCCAGATTGCAGAAAAGAATTTATAGAGGCATTTCAAAATATGATAAATGTAGGAACAAAAAGAGGAGTAGAAGGAAATCCAATAAAAATAGAAACACCTTTACTTAATTTATCAAAGGGAGAAATAGTAAAATTAGCAAAAGAAGTAGGTGCACCATTACAATATTCAACAAGTTGCTATAATGGAAAAGAAAAAGCTTGTGGAGTATGTGATAGCTGTACATTAAGATTAAGAGGATTTAAAGAAGCGGGATTAATAGACCCAATTCCTTATGAAAACGATGTTAATTTAAAGTAGGAGGAAAATAAAGTGATAAGTGTAACAAAAATATTTACATTCGACAGTGCTCATAACTTACTAAATTACGAAGGTATATGTAAAAATTTACATGGACATACATATAAGTTAGAAGTAACAGTGACAGGTGAAATAAATGAGATAGGTATGGTTTGTGACTTTACAGAATTAAGTTCATTAGTTAAAGAAAATATTATAAAGAAACTAGACCATAAATACTTAAATCAAGTATTCAATTTTAATCCAACTTGCGAAATGATGGTAAAATGGATATGGGATGAATGTAATAGAATGTTTAGTGGCAAAGAATACAAAATTAAGAAAATAGTTTTATGGGAAACACCAACAAGTTTTGCCACAATAGAGTAAAAAAGGAAGTAGTACGTTTATGAAAGTAAATGAGATTTTTTTAAGTATACAAGGAGAAAGTTCATCAATAGGTAAACCGACAATATTTGTAAGATTTACAGGGTGTAATTTAAGGTGTAGCTATTGTGATACTAAATATGCTTATACTGAAGGAATAGAAATGACAATATCTGAAATTATGTCTAAAATAGAAAGTTTTAGTTATAAAAGAGTGTGTCTTACAGGTGGAGAACCGTTGTTACAAGAAGATATACAGGATTTACTAGATAGATTAAAGGATTATGAAGTGTCAATAGAAACAAATGGATCAATTGACTTAAGTAATATTAAATTATTAGCAAATCAAAGATTTATTATGGATATAAAGCTAAGAACATCAGAATGTTTTGAAAAGATGCATTTTGATAATTTTAGGTATCTAACAGATAAAGACGAAATAAAATTTGTTATAGCAAATAGACAAGATTATGACTTAGCAAAATATGTTATAACAAAGTATTATAAGCATGGAGATATGATAATGTCTCCGGTATTTAACGAAATTGAATATAAAGATTTAGTTGAATGGATATTAGAAGATAAGCTAAATATTAGATTTCAGTTACAAATACATAAAATAATATGGGATAAAAATAAACGAGGAGTGTAGATTTTTTGTGATAAAGACATGGGAAGAATTAGAGTACATATGCAATAATTGTAGAAACTGTGAATTAGCAAAGTCTAGGCATAATGTGGTTTTTGGAAGAGGGAATAAAAATGCGAAAGTTTTGTTGGTGGGTGAAGGACCAGGAGAACAGGAGGATTTGCAAGGTAAGCCTTTTGTAGGACAAGCAGGAAAGCTTTTGGATTTGTTACTTTGTGCCATGGAAATATCACAACAAGATATCTATATTGCAAATATTGTAAAATGCAGACCACCAAATAATAGGGTACCAAATAAAGATGAAGCGGAAGCATGTATTAATTACTTAAGAAATCAAGTATATTTGCAAAATCCTAAAATAATAGTTTGCCTGGGGAGTACTGCAGCTAAGCATATTATAGATAAAAATATCCAAATAACAAAAATAAGAGGTAATTGGATACAAAGAAAGAATGTCTTAATAATGCCCACATATCACCCTGCGGCATTATTAAGAGATATAACAAAAAAGGCACCAATGTGGGAAGATTTCAAAAAAGTCAAGCTAAAAATGGGGGAATTATGTTAAAACAGAATAGAATAGACAAACTATATAAAGAGTACAAGGAAAAATTCAAGGATTTTGAAGTGGTAGTTGGAGAAGGAAATATAGATGCAGAAATATTTTTAATAGGTGAAGCACCAGGAAAGGATGAAGTATTGCAAGGTAAGCCATTTGTTGGGATGGCAGGCAAGAATTTGTCCTTTTTTTTAGATAATATAAAGGTTGATAGAAAGGATATTTATATAACTAATACTATAAAGTATAGACTTTCTAAGATAAATCCTAAATCTGGTAGGGTGGTAAATAGACCAACAACAGCTAAAGATTTAGAATTAAACTTAGAGTATCTGTATAAGGAAATAGATATAATAAATCCAAAGTATATAGTTACATTGGGAAATGTGCCATTAAAGGCAGTAACAAATGATAAAAGTACAAATATAGGTGATGTACATGGTACATTGAGAGATATTAGTATAAAAAGCAAAAACTATATGATTTTCCCATTATACCATCCTGCTAGTATAATTTATAATAGAAGCTTAAAAGACGTTTATTTAAACGATATGATACAATTTTCAAACATTATAAAGAACGGCGAAAATTGAAGAAAAAAATACTAAAAAAGCAAAATAAGAGAGTATTAAAAACGTAAATTAAAATAAACACCTAAAACAAACAAAAATAAAGTTGCAACATAACCTTAAATGATGGTATATTATCAGAGCAGTCACGAAAGACTGAAAAACAAAGCAAGAATGGACATTGAAAAGTAAACAGTATAAAGATAATCAAGACTCGTAAAAGAATTTGAGAAAATGTACTTTAACACGAACAAAAGTGAGAAAATGAGCAAAGAAAGAACTCATATAAAATAAAATTTTATTAGAGAGTTTGATCCTGGCTCAGGACGAACGCTGGCGGCGTGCCTAACACATGCAAGTCGAACGAACATACTAGCAATAGTAAGTTAGTGGCGGACGGGTGAGTAATACATGAGTAACCTGCCTTATACAGGGGGATAACACTTAGAAATGGGTGCTAATACCGCATAATAACTTAGTATGGCATCATACTAGGAGGAAAGGAGAAATCCGGTAAAAGATGGACTCATGTTCGATTAGCTAGTTGGTGGGGTAAAGGCCTACCAAGGCAACGATCGATAGCCGAACTGAGAGGTTGAACGGCCACATTGGAACTGAGAGACGGTCCAGACTCCT
>JAGCXC010000085.1 GCA_017961515.1 Clostridiales bacterium
CTATCTCGACATCCGAAGGGAGGGGCTAACTTCCACACGGATTAATATTTTCTACGATACGTTTTGATATAATATAAAAGTAATTATTACTTTGTCAAGCAAATAAATTTAAAAATTTACTTTCACTTTTTTGCCTGTTGCAATTTTTTTGCCGTTTAGAGACACCTCGCCTGATGGCAGATCAACAAAATTGACAAGTATGGATTTTGTCACAATATCTTTGGATTTTTTAATATCCAAAACGTATGTATTTTTATCCTTTTTTATCTCAAAATCTATTTGTCCTATCTCATCATAAAGGGTGTACTTATTCTCTCCTGCAAATACCTTTATTTCAAGGTTTTCAAATACTAAAGTATTTGTATCTTCATTTATTAACATTGGAATGATGGCTCCTTCCTTTGCAAAAACAGGAGTGTTATCCATCTCTCTATATTCAACATACCAGCCTTGAGTATACTTTTTCCCTGTGAAAATATCTGTCCAAATTCCATCTGGAATATAGAACGAAACTGGAGATGCGATTTTGCCAGTTTTCTTGTTTCTAACCGCCTTATTTATGACTGGAGCAACTATTAATTCGCTTCCAAAATAATATTGATTTTTTGCTCTATATGCAGCATTAGATTGTTCCTTCCAATACATAGGTACCATAAGAGGAATACCCTCTTTTGCTGTCAAAACATTGGCTGTATATAGATATGGAATGAGTTGATGGCGCAATCTTAGATAGTCTTCTGCTATCTTTTCTGCCCATTCTGGATAGTTCCACGGCTCTTTACTTAAGGATGTATTTGAAGAGTGCAATCTATTGATTGGTGAGAACACGCCAAATTGTAACCATCTTACATATAAATCTGGATTGCCCCTATTAAATTGATGTCCTCCTATATCATGAGACCACCAAGTATAACCAATATTGGATGCTGTTGCAGTCATATATGGTTGAAGTTGTAGCGATTTCCAAATAACTATACTATCTCCAGAAAAACCGAGTGGATATCTATGGGAACCTGGACCACAATAACGAGATAATATCAAGCCTTTATTTCCATCTCTATCTATATCTAATGTATGGTAGTGGTTCAATAGCCAAAGTGGATCTAGTTTTGAAAGCTTGGTTTTCTTTCCTTGTTGCCAATCTATCCACCAAAAATTAACACCATCTTTTTCATATGGATGATGAAGAATATCAAAGTATGCATCTCTAAAAGTCTTATCTTCAAGATTAAACTCTACTCTATCTTTCGTTTTTGGATCAACCCCACATGCTTTTGCCATATCCTCATATTGGGTTTCAAAATATCTAACACCATCGCAAGGATGCAAATTAAGTGTTATTCCTAAATTCTTATCTTTTAAATCTTTAAGGAATTGTTTATAATCTGGGAAAAGTTTTTCATTCCAAGTATATCCTGTCCATCCTGTTGAATAGATCCCTTTTGATTTTGTTTTTTCATCTTTTGGAGCATCTTTTACAATATGCCAATCCATATCTATCGTTGCAATGGTTAATGGTACTTTTTTGTTTTCAAATTTATTTACAACATCTAGATACTCTTGTTGTGTATAGGCATAGTATCTAGACCACCAGTTACCTAAAACATATTTTGGAAGAAGAGGTGTATTGCCTGTTAGCGCATAATATTCTTTTAGTCCACCAAAATAATCTGTACCAAAGTTAAGAACGTAGATATCCTTTTCTTTAATCTCTCTTTCTTTAACATTGCCATCTTCATCTATTACATATGAGCTAGAATCATCTATTTGGGTAACGCCACTTCTAGAAAAGATCCCATCCTTTAAATGAACTATTCCAAATGTAAAATCTAGAGTCCTTAATGTACCTTTTAAATTGCCCATTTTCTTTGAAGAATCTATCATATATTTGTCTTTAATAACATATGCTTTATCCTTCTTTTTATCATATAGAAAATCTGTGTCTTTTGTAACTATGAGGACTTTATCGTCTTTAATTGAATATTTAAACTCTGGATTATTAATATTTCTATGAAAAACTATTTGTGTTGGTAAGTCTTCGAAAGTTGCGGTTTTATCTTTCTCGACTCTAATGATTCTAGATGAGATAATACTAAATCTATAAATACCATCTATGATGATATTACTCTCTGGAGTCTTAGTGCTATTAATCGAATATCTTCCCATAAAAAATAAGGAGGAGCTTTAACTCCTCCATTTCCTTATTAGTCTTTTAAAACGATGGCAATGAAGTCACAAGCCTTACCGCCTGTTGCTATCATACCATGTGGTTTTCCTGAATCATAATAAAGTGTATCGCCCTCATGCAATACAACAATATGCCCATCTATTGAACATGTTAATTCTCCAGACAAAATATAGTCCATTTCTTGTCCCTTGTGGGTATTTAGTGAAATTGGTTTGTCTTCAGAACCAGCAATATATGGAGCGTGAACTAGGAAAGGATCTGCTGTTCTATCTTTAAAATTAATTGCCAAGTGCTCATATGTGAAATTATGTCTTCTCTCAACCTTTTCACCTTCTCCTGCGCGAACTAAAGAATAGCTAGATAGTTTTGGGGCTTGTCCCGTCATAAGTTCTGTCACATCAACGCCAAATCTATTAGCACAGTTATATAGCATTGTAACAGAGAAATCCTTCTCACCTGCTTCGTATACTAAATA
>JAGCXC010000086.1 GCA_017961515.1 Clostridiales bacterium
ATAGGCTTGCGCGGCTTTTTTCTAATCAGCGCGTGCTCGGCCTTTTATACCTAACGAAGATTTCCATGTTGAAGAAAATACAGCTTGATAAGGAATTTCCCACTCAGTTAATTTCTCTTCTAATACACCATATACTTCTGCGAGCTTTTTATAAGTTACTACATTGTTTCCAACCGAACCCTACAATTGTATATCTTCTATGGCTACTTCTGTTATTTTATATTTTCCAATTAACTATTCTACTTTTAATGCAATTTGATAAAGTCGTTCACCAAAATCATCCTATGCACAAGTAAAAGTTCCGCTATCTACTAAATTGCCTTCATCATCAAACACAGACCAACCAGAAATGCGAGAAGCTTGGTCAAGTGCTAATAGCATTAGGTACTACCAAAGCCTCCAACTCTTGCCGCTGTAGTATTATCATCATTGGTTAATCCATAAGGAACGAATACACCTTGCCCAATACGATAGCCAGGTAACAAATTAACTGGATTGTTACCAATGTTATAAACTTGGAACATAATATGTCCTTCATTATCAGGATTGTTATAGTAATCACTATCAACAATTCCAATACCATTGGCAAGAATAAGGCCCAGTTTGCGCGGCGTTGAACTGCGCACGGCAAGTTGTAACCAATATCCTTCATCAATTTGTGCTTTTACGCCAGTAGGAACAAGAGCTATTTCGTCAGGATTGATTGTAATATCTTCAACAACGAAGAAATCATAACCCGCACTACCTGCGGTCGCACGTTCAGGCAAACGTGCGTTAGGATATTTACTTACTCTTTCAAACTTCATCGTAGGTCACCGCGAAGCAAGCATCTGGATACTTTTCATCGGCAAAAACTAATTTGGCTTTGACGACTTGGTATTCATCAACTACTTCACCTTTCTGCTTGATAAATTTAGTAGTATAGCTAAATGCAACCAATTCAAAATGTGGGTCATTTTTTAGTTTTTCATGCAAATCTTCTACATCTGCTACGGTATGAACTCTATAAGTATTTACTGCTGTAATTAGGTATTCCATTAATTTATCTCCACTTCTATTGTACAATTTCCATATTGACAGGATTCTGTATATTTAATATCTTCAACATATCGTTTTAAAAAACTACTTGGTCCAACCAAATGAATTTTTTTTGCTCCATAGTCATGACAGTTGCACACAAGGCATTCACACAGTTGAGTTAAGGGCGCAGTACCAATAAATTCATACTTACCTTGTGTATTACGTCCAAAATAAAGTTGCTGCTCTGTGAAAGGATGTACCTCGCATACAAATTCTGTATAAATTTTTTCGCTCATTTTACTTCAATAACTCCTTCATCATAAGGAAAGAATAAATATACTATACAACCATCGTTTGGAGTATTAACCCAACATTCAATTCTTTCATCTTCTATTGGTTCAAACATTTTTATAGTTCCTATATTTTGTAAACATTCAATTAATACATCGGGTATATACTCTTCTATAATAACATTATAAAAATCACCTAAAGTATGACGATGAAAAACTGTATAATATCTTTTATCATTATTTAATAATATATAATATTTCTTAAAACGATTTTCTTCACTATCGACAAATTTCTAAATAGTTGCTTTAGCTTCGTCAAAATCTTCAAGGTCGGGCAATTTAGATACTGCCATTTGATTAACCTAATAGTTTGTAAGTTTTATTCCACCTATTTGTTTCTTTTTTCCAACTCGTTTAAAGGTTCTTTTAGCTATTGGTAACAACTCCTTTCATATATATATTATACCATATTTTTTTTGATTTGTCAAATAAAAATCGCGATTTACCAATTTTTTCACAAGTAATTTATAAAAATTTGGTAAACCGCGTTTTCTTACTTTTTATAATTATTTAAACAAGAAGTATCTACTGTATATGTTACATTATCATTAACTTTTATAGCATTATCATCATCAGTATGCATAGAGGCTGTAATAGTAGCATCTGTACTGTTAGTAGTAGTAGTCCAAGTAATATTTGGATTGTTAATAATTGTATTGGTATCTTTAGCAGTTAAAGTAGTACTGCCATTACTATAAGTAGTACTAGTCCAGTATGGAGAAGTCCAAGTCCAATAACTATTGGCACGCTTACCATCATTATAGCCGCCTGTGTATACTTCATTAAGCAGCTTTTCAAGCTCTGCCTATGTAAAACTTACTTTGCCGTTTTTGTCAAATTTAAAAACCTTTACTTGCATTTTAATTCTCCTTTTTCTCTTTTAATATAAAGTTTAAAATAATTCCTACAATTAGCGCGAGAGCCGTTGCAGAAAAACTAATTGTTGTTCCACCAACTA
>JAGCXC010000087.1 GCA_017961515.1 Clostridiales bacterium
ATGGTATACAATGACTGAGTTTTAGTGGAATTTAGACAGAATATGCCAACTAAGGTGAATGTGGACTTAGTAAACCATAGGAGTGTTTGCGTGATAGATGCACTGGATAATGTAGTGATAGTTAAGTAGGAAAAGGGAAAAAAGTGGCTACTATCTGATATTGATAGTAGCTACTTAAACATTAAGCTATAATGATAATCAAAAAATCCTTTTTTGTTTATTCAAAAGAGGATTTTTTGATGCCTATGTATAATATAGATAATAAGAGAGTAATGAGCGTACATCAGAAAGAGGTGATGGTATGGCGATAGATGCGAGAATATATATAGCATTTAAGTGTGATCAATGTGATCATGTACAGATGTGTAAGCTTTCTATTTTTAGAATTTTTTGCGGAGGAAGCGATATACGTTGTCAGTGCGGAGAGTCGGGTTTACGTATTATAAATATAAATAAGATAAAATTAAAGATAGCGTTTTATTGTCCTAAGTGCGATGAGGTACATTCATTTTTATTACTAAAAAGGGAAATAATGCGTGAAGATGTTTTGGTACTATATTGCCCATATGCGGATATTCCTTTATGTGTTATAGGGAAAAATGCAGAAGATGTGTTAAGGGAAGTGGATTTAATAGAGGAAAAAATAGAAAATTTAGTTGATACGCGTTATAACTTAAGAGGTTATTTTACTAATTCAAAAGTGATGTACGAAAGTATAGATAAAATAAATAATATATTGCGAAGTGGTCAGATTGTTTGTAAGTGTGGGAGTGGGGATATAGCAGTATATGTTAAAAAAGATAAACTTGTGTTAAAGTGTAGAAATTGTATGGCCCAAAAAGAGTTAAAGGCAGCAACCAACAAGGATTTGAATGATTTATTAGATAAGATGGAAATTTTTTTAGATAAATAATAATAGAAAAAGAGGCGTAAGGATTAGTCCTATAGCTCTTTTTTCCTTTTTACGGCTCTTATATCATGACCAAAAAAACGCAGTATGTTAAAGTCTTCGATTATCCTGGATAATACACGTTCAGAGTATATTTCTGATATCAAAGACAAATTTATGTTAGTTGATGCAACGGTTTTAAGATTGTTTAACTTACGTTGGTTTAAAATGTTTAAAAGTTCTGAGTATTTGGAATTACTCTGTGGTTCTGTTCCAAGATCGTCAATTATAAGCAAGTCGACACTAAAAATTTGCTGATAATCCTCGAAATTGAATGAAGGGTCAGACAAAGCTTGAAGCTTATACTTGTTTATTATGTCAAATAACTGAGAGGATGTTTTATATATAACAGATTTACATTTTCTTAGTAATTCGAATGCAATACAGTTTAGCATAAAAGTTTTGCCAACACCAGTATTGCCAATAAAGAGCAAGTTTTTTGTGTCTGGATTGTCAAAATCTTCTATAAATTTCAATGCTGCTGACTTTATGTTCAATATGTTTTGACGAGGTGAGTTATTAGAGTTATATTTTTGGATGTCAACAGTATCAGAGTAGTAGTTTTCGTCAAATGTACTAAAATTTTCTTTGTCGATAATAGATAAATTACATTGCCCAAATACTAGGTTGATATATTTTTGCTGAAAACAGTGGCATATGCGAGAAGAAAACTCATCCTGTATTATGCCGCGATCCTTACACAAGGGACAATCATATATCTCATCAAGAAAAGTGTACTCAAAACCGTTGTCAGAAAGCAAAGCTCGTTTTTTTTCATCTAAAGAGGCAATACAATGCTTAAGCTTGGTAATACTTTTGGTATCATCAGGTTTGGATAATATATGCATATTGTATTTTATGCCAGCCTGCTTTATTTGGGTATCGATAGCCTCAATTTGAGGTACTTTCTCATATACCAGTGCCAAACGTTCTTGTCGTATATGGTAATTATTAAGACGCTTTTGTTCATATTCTAGTTTCAGTTGATTGTAAATGCTTGTCAATTTCCATTACCTCCTTGTTTTGCAGAAGTATCAGAATCAAAATTTGTGTAGAATGATTCCAGATACTTGGCATCATAGTCTCGTTGTTCAAAGTTTTTAGATAATACCTTTGTGTCTATGTTATTTGTATTTGTGTTTGATTTATTTTTCTTACCCTTATTAGAATTAGAGTAAGATATAATATCTTCGCGAGTCTTAAGCCCCATTTTATACCAATTTTCTATTATGCGATTGACATAATTTAAATTAGGATTAGCTGTGCCAGTGGTTTTTTGTAATGCAAGCTCAATTATGTCGAAGTCATATTTAAATGAAGATATCCATTTCTCGATCACTTTCTCGTCATATTCAGAGAAAGGAGTAGATCTATTAAGTTTTTTCCTTATCTTATAGCTAATATTTTTTATTTTTTGGTACTCCTCATAGTAATTTTCTACATCCAAAGAAGTAGTAATGCCTTTATTAAACCAATCACGAGCAACAGTTAGTATGTAATTTTTTTGCAGTACACCTCGGTCAAAACAGTGCTGAAACAGCATGTACATGGCATCATCCTCAAACTTAAACATATCAAACCAAGAGTCTATATCAGTGTACCATGATGGAGACATCAGTCCCTGGAAGAATTTATTGTTGATGCTTTTTATTACTCGATTCCTTTTCTTATGTATAATAGAAGACATACACTTTTGAGGATCGGATGATTCACGTGGTTTAAAATTTGACAAAACGGCACGTTCCTTAAGATCGTTAAAAGTGATGGAATTTTCGTTTTGTACAATAAGACCACATGACCTAAGATTATCTGTACAATTTCTAACAATATCTTTAGACATACCAAGTTTTTCTGAAAGAGTAGTAATGTCAAATGTTTTATTGTATTTGGCTAAGAACAAACAATATACATATAGCTTGACACTATCTGCATCTAGTGCTGGTAGATAGTCAGATATAAAAATATCTGATAGTTGTGTGTCTGAATATAATAAAGTTTTTTTTATTTTAAAATTCATAAAAAATCACATGCCTTTTTTAAAAAAATTGGTACCTTGAAGTATACCACAATTAAGTAGAATAATCCAACCCCAAAAATCAAAAAATATCGAAAAAAATAACTGTGTGGCAGTAACGTGAAATAAAAATATTAAATTTTGGTTACATATCTTAAATAGTGTTCTAAAACGCTTATAAAAGTTATTTTATGAATATTAAGAGAAGTCTTTGTACGCTAAAATAAGATTTAAAGAATACTGAGGAAGTCGCAGAACATAAAGTAAGAAATATTGGTTTGAAAATGCAAGAAATATAGGTCTTGATATTTAAATCTTGCTTATATGAACCAGAAATGGAGTATGGACACTCCCTCACCTATCATAAGATAGAAATATAGCTTATTATGCAGTATGTATGTTACCAATATACTAAGCTTACAAAATATTCTTTAACCTCCTCAATATTAAAACAATGATTTTACTTTTAAAACCATTTTAACAATATAATACAATAAATATAATTTTTTGTCAACCTATTTTTTTACTACAAATAAAAAATAGGTTTATCAATGTGATGCAAGATGGGAATATTAAGTTTTGGTTACAAATGTTGCCTTATAAGGATGCGAATGTTATAATCGAAATAGATTTTTTGTTAGAATAATCTAGATAGAGAGGAGACTTAGCGTTATGTGGAAGTATTTTAGCAAAATGTTTGCTGCATTGATTGCTTGTTTGAGTGTAGTATCGTCATTTGCTGCAGGACTGTCGTACGAGAGAGAAGCCCAAATATTATACGATCTTGGGTTGTATAAAGGTGTTAGTGAGACAGAGTACAAACCAGAGCTAGAAAAGAATCTAACAAGAGAGCAGGCAACAGTAATTTTGATAAGATTGTTTGGACAAGAGGATGAGGCCCAAAAGATGAGTGAATCAAAAGTTCGAGCAACATTAGCTAAGTTTGTGGATGCATATGAGATAAGTGATTGGGCCCAAAAAGAAGTTGCATATGCTACAAGTAAAGGATATATAAAGGGAAGAGAAAAGGGAAATAGCTTATATTTTAATCCTCAGGGATATTTAAAGGGAATAGATTATGCATCACTTATATTGCAACAGCTTAAGGTAACGGGATTTAGTTACAATAAAGCATTGGATAAGTTGCAATCTGAGGGTGTAATAACAAAAGAGCAAAAAGAGGTTTTTAATAAGGATCAATTAACAAGAGATGATGTAATAGGAATATCATATGGAGTGCTAAAGGCTTCTAATAAGGGCAATAACAAGACTGTTATAGAAAATTTAGTTGATACAGGTAAGGTTAGTTTAGTTAAGGCAAGTAAAGCTGGATTGATAAATATGCTTACACCAACACCTATAGTTATTCCAACAAATATGCAAGAAGATCAAGTGCTACGTAGAGCAGACGGAGCTGTGAAGCTAGGACAGTGGAAATTGACTAATCCTAGAAATGAAGAAGTTCATGTAAATAGGATATGGTTTACGGCAGAATATACAGGACAGGTTGCAGTATTAGATCCAGAACACGTTACAGACTTTTCGGTAGAGGATGAGAAAGGCAATGTATATGCAGTGTTTCAAGATATAAACGGGAATCCTAATAATGACATAAAGATATACGTTATTGCTAAGAAAAGAGTTGATTTGACAAAGCCATTTATTATGCCAGCAGGATCGGGTGTAAAAGAGGCGGAAAAAGAGATATTCTTATATGGAAGGATAAAGGAAGATGCAACACCAGGTGGTATGTTGGAAATATATCTAGGTGATGGAAGTAGCATATATGAAGCAAAAGGTAAAAAGTCAGGTTCAGATATAATGATAAGAGGATCTATGCTTAAACAAGATGATGAAGGCAAAAAGATAATTGCATTATCAAAAGTTGTGCCAGAGATGGGATCATACCAAAGAGATCCACTAGCTCGAGCAAATGTGCCAGTGGCGAGAGTTAATTTTATGAACAAAGGATACAGGGCGATCAAGATAAAACAAATTAGTTTTAAAGAGTTGATGAATTCGACAGG
>JAGCXC010000088.1 GCA_017961515.1 Clostridiales bacterium
ATCAATTGATGCGTGTTATTCTATTGGAACAGGTATATAGGTCATTTAAAATATTAAATAATGAGACATACCATAAGTAATCAAAAAGCGGTAAGTGTTTCATAAAACGTAGTAAAAAGGATAAAAATGGAGCAAGCTTACCATAATATTATATTTCTTATTTTTATGTGTTGCCGTGCTTTTGGATGATATTATTTTCAACAACAATTCATACTAGACGATCAAGATACTTTAGAAAGAATATTATGTTGCACCTGTATATGAAGATGGGGTGTTTTTTTAAATATATATATATATTAGGGAAGAGGAGAGATACTGTATGAGGTGAAATACTTATACAGTATCTTTTTTTGTTTATTTAAGGATATTAAAGGGTATTTTGGGGGAAATATTATACAAAATAACTTGAAAATCGCAATAGAAATAGGATATTATATTTTTAGAGAGCAATGCCAAAAATAAATTACAAGAGGTGTGTTAAAATGACAAAAGTTAACAATATCGAAAATGAGTTAAAAAAGCTTAAAGAAAATTTTAGCAGTATGGAGCAAGAAAATGAAGTCGTGCTAAGATCAGAAGCTTTTGTAGATCCCGTAGGAAATTTAGTAGCTCAAATAGACATATTTAATTACACCGAAGATGAAATAGCCGAGGGAAAGACAATGTTGTTAAAGTTGGTTGATAGGCTCTCGGATGATGAAAAGATAGTGTCCATAATAGGTGATAAACAAGTCGCTAAAACCCAGATAGAGGATTTGTTCACAAGGTTGCTTGAGAATAGGAATAATATAGCATCATCATCTTGTGAAAATGAAAGGAAAAAAGAATATACGCAACTATTAAAGGGATTTAGGCTTATTGCGGAAGTTTTAAGTGATTTAAAACTGTCAGATGATGTTTTGGCGTCTAACTTGGTTAGTATAAAAGAATCGGGTAGACATTGTTCTCAAAATTGGAAGCATACGTTGATTAGTTTTATGGTTATATTTAGAGAATATATATCCCCCAAAATATCAATGAAAACTAATATTTTACGTGGAGATGAATTGGATGAAATAAAGAGGAGGTTTTTTGAACTGTTTTATAAAGCTAAATATGATATTGTTAACGATTTAGTATATGGGTTTAAAAGATTTTATAACGTAGAAAGTGAATATGATCCTCATTACAAGGAAATTTGTACAAATTATATGAATAAAAAATATAAACTTTATATTCCGCAGTTAGATAATATACCAGATAATTATATAAAAGATAATGATTTAAAAGCTTGTGATATACGGAAAAAATTTGATAGATATCTAAAAGACAAAACAGTGTATCAGAGTATAGACGAACTTATTTATGATAGAGTTTGTGATTTGGCAAGATGTGATGAGGTTATACTAAAGCATCTTAAAGATTGGTTTTTATATTACATAAATAAAAACGATTTTAAATTATTTGCAAGAGATAGAGCGCAAATAGAAAAATTTTTATATGACTATTTATTAAAAGGTCAAGCTTGTAACGAGATTGCATATGCAGCAATTAGAGAAATGATTAAGGATTATGGTTTTATAGAAGTACAGATTAATACGATGATGCGTTTTAACAGAGTGGCTATAAAACAAATGTTATTGGATACAGATGTGGAAGACGAGAAAATGAAAAGAATAATAGGAAAGCAACTTAATAATATATTTAGTAAGAATGTTATTGAAGTAATTGAGTTTGTATCAAAATATAAACAATATGATTTATACAAATATTTAGATTTAGATAAATTTAAAGATATAGACAATATGTTAATACAGATATACCAAAATAACAATACAGGAATGGTGAAATTCTTAGTAGAAAATGGGATAGATGTAGATCAAAAAAACGAATATAAAGAGACAATATTGTGGTATGTGATTAGGAATAAAAATGTAGAATTATTGAGGCTATTAATAAATAAAGGTGCAAATATAAATAGTAGAGATCGGTATGGAGATACTCCACTATGGTATGCAGTTAAGAATGAAGATGTTGCGCTTGCAAAATTGCTAATAGCGAATGGAGCTAACGTAAATAAGTTAGACAAAAACAAAGAAAATATACTAAGTTATGCTATTTGGAAAAATAATGAGGAATTGGTTAAGCTTTTAGTGGTGAATGGAGTTAAATTGAATGCACTAAGTAGGTACGGAAGGACGGCATTTTGGAACATTGCAATGAACAAAAATATGTCAATAGCAAAATTATTGATACGAAATAAAATAGATATAAATTTGATAGACGTGTACGGAGAAAATGCGTTGTGGTATGCGGTTGGATTTAGGAATAAGAAACTTGCAAAGTTATTGTTAAAGTTTGGTGTGTACACAGATTTAACTGATACTGATGGTAAAACAATATTAAGTTATGCAATTAAAAACGGAGAAACTAAAATGGCAAAATTATTGATACATAATAAAGCAGATGTGAATAAAGAGGATCATGAGTCTAAAACTGCATTGTGGTACGCTGTCGAAAAAAACAATATTGATATAGTGAAAATGTTAATAGAGTACGGAGCAGATATGGAAGTAAAAAAAAAGGATGGAGAAACATTGCTAATTTATGCAGTAAAAAACAAAAAACAAAATATTTTGAATGTATTATTAAACAATGGAGCTAATATAGATAACGTTGATCAATTTGGGAAAACTGCGTTGTGGTATGCGATAAAAAATGATTTGTTGATATTTGTGGAAATTTTGATGTCTAACGGAGCCAAGGTGATAGATAAATGCAAAGAGATACCATTATGGTATACAGTAAAACACCAAAATATTTCATTAACAAAAGCTATAATTAATAACGGTATAAATATTGACATAGATGCAGCAAACCAATACGGGAAAACTGCATTGTGGTATGCTATAATGGAGAAAAATATAGAAATTATAGATTTATTAATAAATAATGGTGCAACAAAAATGGGGGTTGGACAAGAGACGGCATTTTGGTATGCAATTAAAAATAGAAACACAAAACTAATAAGACAGCTTATAAAAAATGGGGTGGATGTAAATGAAAAAAATAGCGATGGAGAAAATGCATTATGGTATGCTGTCAAAAATGGAGATTATAAACTAACTAAGTTACTGATTGATAATGGAATAAATATAAACAAAAAGAACAAATATAATAAGACTGCATTATGGTATGCGATACATAACAATAATAAACGAATAACAGAACTTTTAATTAAAAATGGTGCCGATAAAACGGAGATAAAAAGAGAAAAAACTATCCAAATACCTAGAATAAATATATCAAATTCCAGGGACAATTCATTCGAACGAGCATAAAAAAATAAGACATATTGCCTTAAAAAGAGTTTTAAATCTAGAATATAAGCTTTTTAGAGGGAATATATTAAGGAATTGCGTCATATGACGCAATTCCTTGCAAAATATTATTCATATGTGCAAAATCCACTTTCAGGAAGTTGGCATACAGCATCCCAGTTTTTGTTTGAAAGAACTATTTTCAAATTAAGTGTATTAGCTAAATTTTCTAAGCTTGAAAGCTTTATTTTATATTCTATGTAAGTATCATTTTTAACATAACTGGTTACATCACAGATATGTTCAAAATCCCAGCTTGAGCCGTATTTTTTAGAGTATTTATATAACCGATTATTTTCGATTAAATAATCAGTACCGCCATCACTAAAGCCAGTATTTGTATCGTTGTCTGTATTCATATAAACATGTACATTTGGATAATTATCTAATTCTTCACCTAGGATATATATATATAAATATTCGTTATCTTTACACATTTTTAGTTCCTTTAAGTGGCCAAAGTTTTTTGAGATACTTTCTATATTTCCCCAGTCTTTGCTTAAGTTATCAATGTTTCTTGAATCTACTGAGGAAGCCCTAGATCTTTTTGAATATTCATAACATCCCATATCGACTGTTCCATTAGAGACACGAGCATTTTTATCCAAGTCATAGTCGCCATAATCGACATTTATACCTTTATTTATTGCTGGTGAATTTTCCTTAAGTCTGAAATCACCTTTTGATTCATTTACGAATGAAGGGTTCTCGGTAAAATTGTTCAAAACTTTATTTTTCCTTACTTTACCATATATAGGTTCTCTTACACTTTTATAAATTATATTGTTTGCAATTTCGTTTGAGGAGCTGTTGGCATTTTGAATTACAATACCTATACTACAATGGTATATAGTATTATTATATATTTTTACATTTTTCGCCAAACCATTATCTGAATCGGCCCCTCCTAATGTTATACCGGCATAAGATAGACAATCAGTTATCAAATTATTTCTAATGATAATATTTTCTGCATCTTTACCTTCGTGTTCGCTTGATGCAGATATACCTATGTCACAATTTTTAACTATATTTCTTTCTATTAAAATGTTTTTACCTCCATCAACATATATTCCATCCGCACAAGCACTTCCTTCATATACATGATTGTGCCGACTTGTTATATTATATACATAATTACCTATGCAAACACCATCTCTAGCTCGATCCTTTTTACTTGAATCTACTGTGCCTTCATGACCGATAAAATCTATACCTATGTTGTCATTATCATGGATTATGTTATTTGTTACAGTAAAATTTGTAACATTTCCATTTAAAACTACGCTTTCACTGCATCCGAGTTTGCATTTATATACTTCGTTGCCATCTATAGTGATATTTGATATTGGCCTATCAGATTCAAATCCATAGACTGAAATTCCATGTGCGTTAGCTTTATGAGAGGTATGTCTAGTTTCTATATGATGTACTTTACAATTTTTTATTGAAACGCCATCTCCGTACCCTGAAACGAATATTCCATGGACAACATTTTTTGTATCTGTGGATAAGTTTTTAAATTCAATTCCTTTTACTTCGACGTAACTTTTGTTGATTATTGATAATAATGCAATATTGCCGTTTGAGTTTTTAGTACTTTTATTGTATCCATCAACAATAACGTTATCATTTTTGTAATTGCGTATACATATAGGTGAGTTTTTTGTACCAGATGCTCTAACAGTAAGTTGTTCGTTATAAGTACCTTCACGTATGTTCACAGTATCACCAGCTTTTGCTATGTCCAATGCTTTTTGTATTGTTTTGAATGGTTTTTCGTAGCTACCTTTATTCTTATCATTTCCATTTTTAGAAACATAATAAGAGTCTGCAAATGCTACATTGGACTTAACGAGACATACGACGAATAGACAGGTAAAAATGGTATTGAAAAATTTTTTCATATAATCACCCCTTCTTTTTTTTGCATGAAGTAATAAATTATGAGTGTAATAGTATATCGTATTACTTTGAAATATCTTAAAATTCTAAAATAAACAAATTTTTGATTTACTATAGTAGAAAAAGATAAATCATAAAAGATAAGAAAAAGACTTTTTGTACTTATATGAAGGAGCAGGATACTTAAAGGGTACAATGTATTTTTGAGATATTTTTAAATTCTAAAGTTGGTTTTGAAGAAGAATGAGATGGATTGAAGAAAAAGTTGTAAATTAAAGAAAAATGTGATAGAGTTGCAGATAATGATGGGATAGGTTTTATAATCAGAATAAAAAAAGGAAGAGATGATTTACTATGGAAAAAATTTTAAGAAAAGTACTTTTAGGATCGGTAATTCTTAATGTTGCGATGATTGATTTACAATTGTTAGTAACACTTGGGGCAGTAAGTGCTGATGTGTTGAATGCAGGATTAGGAACAGGAACTGCAATATTTACATTGACAGATACAGTGCCGTTATTGTGCGTAGGGATAGGTGTGGAGTTATTGGGATTAATGATATTAAATAAGACCGTGAAGAAATTTAGGGAGGTTAAGATAGATTACGATGAAATTAAAAGAAGTTTCCAACATTGCAAAGAAATAGTTTTTGATAGAGAAAAAACAAAGAATATTCAGATAAAAACAATTGAAGGAGTAATAAAAGAGCAAGATAATATTAAGAAACAAGAAAAGAATATAAACAATAAAAGTGTAGAGCATATACTAATAAAAAATGCTAGAAGTAGAGATAATAAAAAGACTTCGGCTGAGAATATTTTAAGAGTTGGTAATTGTGAAAATTCTACAGCTTTGGAAAAGTAAAAAAAATTAGATTGTAGAGAAGGAATAATTTGAAGCTTAGGTAGTTTTGAGTTGTTCTCTTAGATTTTTGATTGATGAAAACTATGCATATTAAATAACATTTGAAATTTAAATTATAAAGTAGGAGGGGAAGTGAATATTCCTATAGATGGGATTAAAAAAGATATTAGTTTGGAAATAATTATACAAAAATATATATTAAATGGGTTTAAAAAATTTTTTTAAAAAAAATTGCAATGTAATGAAAAGTATGATACAATTGCAAACGATGATGGAGGGACTTCCATAATCGCAATAAAAAAGGAAAGAGATGGTTTGTTATGAAGAAAATTTTAAAGAAAGCATTTTGGGGGTCGTTGAGTTTGGGCTTGGCATTAGCTGAGTGTACATTGATAGCTGCAATTGGAGCGGTAAGTCTCAACGTAATAAGTGCGTTCTTAGGAACAGCTGCAGCAGTATTTACAGTAGCTGAAACATTAACAATAATGGGAATAGGAACAGTAGCTGGAGTATTAGGTTTAATGGCATTAAAGCGTACAGTTAGAAATTTCAGAGAGGTAAGTATTGCTGATGAAACTGGAAGATTAAAAAGAGGTCTAAATAAAGGATTGAGAAAGATATCAAACTTAGTACCTAGGAGAAACAAAGGAAAAGATGCTGAGAAAGAACTTGACAACAGTAAAGCATCTGTTAAGACAAAGGAAGATGAAGACAAAAACAAAAACGTTAACGATAGAGAGCAAGCTTCTAGTAGTTCTATAAATCCTAGGGATGATGAGAGACCTAAAGAGGTAATTGAGCCAGTTAAAGAAGGGGCAAAAGAAGTAGCGATGGAAGTAGGAATGTAAGAAGATCTTACTCTATAAAGGGGAGCAATTTAAGGCTTGGATAGCTTTGAGTTGTCCCCTTGAATTTTTATCTAAAATTTAGCAAATGTCTTAACATAAGAAGTAAGAACCGCAGGGATTATAAGGTTAGCTTGTATTGCCTTAGTAGAGTGGTGCTAATTGAAGGAGAACCTAACTGTTTGCATAAGTAATGCAAAAGTAAGTCCTTAAGCTTTACGTCGAGAATTTTATCAAAAATTTGAGGTGTAGGTAGGGCTGGATGTCACTTGACAAGAACTGTAACATGTGAAATAATGTGGGAAGTTCAAATTATAATGGGGGGAAAAAAAGTGGCTTTTAATATAGTTTTAATGGAACCTGAGATTCCTCAAAACACAGGAAACATTGTAAGGACATGCGCAGCAACAGGAACAAAGCTTCATCTTATAAAGCCTTTAGGGTTTTCAGTTGATGATAGGCATTTAAAAAGAGCAGGTTTAGATTATTGGAAATATGTTGATATAAACTACTATGATAGTTTTGACGAGCTAAAGAACAAATATAGTGATAAAAAGTTTTATTATGTAACAACAAAAGGACTAAATAAATATTCTGATAAGGAGTATTGTGGGGATGATTTTTTTGTTTTCGGGAAAGAGACAAAAGGTTTACCAGAGGATTTATTGTATAATAACAAAGAGGATTGCATAAGAATTCCTATGAATGAAAATTTGCGCTCATTGAATTTAGCAAATTCAGTTGCAATTGTGTTGTATGAAGCATTAAGACAGACTGGATTTAGTGGTATGCAAACAAGTGGAAGCTTAACATCATTTACATGGTAGGAGAGAATATACATGATAAACAGAGATAGAATTATAAATCTATTTGCAAAGCTAGTTAGTATTGATACACAAAGTCTTCACGAGAAAAAAATGGCAGAATATATATCAAAGATTCTAAAAGATATAGGGTATAACGTTAGTGTTGACGATGCAGCCGAAAAAATTTTAGGAGATAGTGGTAATCTATTGGTTACTGTAAAAGGAGATCCTAATATTGATGCCATAGTGCTAGTGGCTCATATGGATACGGTTGAGCCAGCCATAGGAAAAAAGGCTATTATTGGGGATGAGTATATAACATCGGACGGGAGTACTGTGCTGGGCGGAGATGATTTAGCGGGAGTTGCAATCATATTGGAGCTTTTACAGGTGATATATGACGATAATATACCGCACGGAGATATATATGTATTGTTCACGGTTGCAGAAGAAATAGGACTTTTAGGTTCTAAGAATTTTGATTTCACAAAAATAAATGCAAAGTATGGTTTTGTGCTAGATGGAGGAGGAGATATAGGTAGGGTAGCTGTAAGAGCACCATCACAGATATCTTTTGATATAAATATAAAAGGAAAGGCAGCTCATGCAGGGATTGAACCTGAAAATGGTATAAGTGCTATAGAAGTAGTTTCGCATGCAATAAGTGAAATGAGATTGGGCCGAATAGACAGTGAAACTACAGCCAATATAGGGATAATATCAGGTGGAATTGCGACCAATATAGTGTGTGACAAGGTAAATATAAAAGCCGAAGCCAGAAGCCTTGATGAAACAAAGTTGATAAATCAGATAAATCATATGAGAGAAAAAATTGAGTTATACTGCAAAAAATATGGGGCAACCTGTATGATAGAACAAAAGGTGGAATACCCATCATACGACGTATCTGGCAACAAGACATTGATTGATATATTAAGTAATGCTGCAAAGGCGACGAACATTGAATTAGTGCTTGAAGATACGGGAGGAGGAAGTGATACTAATATACTAAATAACAATGGCATAGTTTCGTGTATTATATCTGTGGGTATGGATAATATTCATACTGTACACGAGAGAATAAAGATACAAGATATAGTGTGTGGAGCGAAGTTTTTATTAAACATAGTCAGGAGTGTTTGGTAATGTTAGATTCAATAAAAAAGTTAGATTTAATTGATATTACTATTGACGCTAAAGATATCTTTGATAAGTATATTGGTATGAATTATAATCAGGTGTCGGAAATTACGTTTACCAATTTGTTTATATGGAGACATCAATACAAATTAAAATATGCGGTTTGTAATGATTATTTGTATTTGATTTCTTTCAAAGATTCAGAAAAACCGTATGCATTTTTGCCAATGGGGAATATGGAGAGTAAGAGTTTTTTAGAGGCAATAAAAGTGTTACAACAATATTTTGATGTAAATGGCTATGAACTAATAATAAAGAAGATATATGAAGATTATGTAGATATTGTGTTGGGTGTACTAGGTGAGGATTATATTGCAGATTATGATAGAGATAATAGTGACTATTTATATTTAACGAGTAATTTAGCAACGCTTAAGGGGAAGAAATATCATAGGAAGAAAAATCATGTTAATAAATTTATGTCTACCTATAACTATTCGTATGAAAAAATAGATAGTGTAAACAAGAGAGCGTGTTATAACATATTAAATAAGTGGTTATTAAACAAAAAAGTTCAAAGCGATGCTTATAAAGAAGAAGTGCTGGCAATAAAAGAAATTGTAGAAAATTTTGAGAATTTAGATTGTTTCGGTGCAATAATAAACGTGGATGCTACACCACAAGGATTTACATTTGGAGAAAAAATGAATAGAGATACTTTAGTAATACATCTAGAGAAGGTAAATAGAGAAATAGATGGATTAGGGGAGTTTATTAATTGGCAGTTTTGCAAAGAAAATTTTAATGATAGTATATATATAAATAGAGAGCAAGATCTTGGTATAGAAGGATTGCGTAAGGCCAAAAAATCTTATTTACCTGAAAGACTTGTAAATAAGTATATTATTCATCATAAACGATGAACATTTAGCTTAATACAATATATGAATAGTCAATGTTTACTCTTGGTAACATTGACTATATTTTGCAGAAAGAATAGCATAATATTTTGCTAATTTCGATAATTTTTTAAAAAATGGAAAATTTATATTGAAATTATAAGATAAATAGTATAGAATGATGAGTGGTTCGATAGAGGGTGTAAAACATTCTCATAAAAAAAGTATTTGTTAGTAGGAGGAGATAGTAATGGCAATAAAGATAGGCATCAATGGTTTTGGACGTATTGGACGTTTAGTATTGAGATCAGCTGTAAATAATAGTGCGGTTGAAGTAACAGGTATCAATGATCCATTTATAGATCTTGAATACATGGCATATATGCTAAAGTATGATACTGTTCATGGACACTTCGAAGGAACTATTGAAGTTAAAGATGGTAGTCTAGTAGTGAATGGCAAATCAATCAAAGTATTTGCAGAAAAAGATCCTGCAGACATCAACTGGGCTTCATGTGGAGCTGAGTACATAGTGGAATCAACTGGTGTATTCACAACTACAGACAAAGCGAACGCACACTTTAAGGGAGGAGCAAAGAAAGTTGTAATTAGTGCTCCATCAAAAGATGCACCAATGTTTGTTATGGGAGTTAACCAAGACAAATATACTAAAGACATGAATATAGTATCTAATGCTTCATGTACAACAAACTGTTTAGCACCTTTAGCTAAAGTTATAAATGATAACTTTGGTTTGGTTGAGGGATTAATGACAACAGTTCATGCTACAACAGCAACTCAAAAAACAGTTGATGGACCTTCCAAGAAAGATTGGAGAGGTGGACGTGCAGCAGCATATAATATCATTCCTTCATCAACAGGAGCTGCAAAAGCAGTAGGAAAGGTTATCCCAGAGTTAGATGGGAAATTAACAGGTATGTCATTTAGAGTACCAACAGCTGATGTATCAGTGGTGGACTTAACTTGTAGATTAGCTAAGCCAGCTACATATGAGCAAATTAAGGATGCAATGAAAAAAGCTTCTGAAAATGAAATGAAGGGTATTTTGGGATATACTGAGGATTCAGTAGTATCGTCCGATTTCATTCATGATCCACGTACATCAATATTTGATGCAAAAGCAGGTATATCATTAAATGATAACTTTGTAAAATTGGTATCATGGTACGATAATGAGTGGGGATATTCAAATAAAGTTATAGATCTAATTTGTCATATGGCTAAGGTAGATAACAAGTAATTTGTAGTAACAGGGAGAGTATTTATGAGTTGCTGCAAAGGGTAGTTTTTGTACGGATAGTTTTGATTTTAAAAAATATTGAAAAGATAATATGTTTTAGGGCTAGTTTATTGCGAACTAGCCCTAAGATATTATGTATACTTTGGTATAAGAGGAAAAGAACAATCTCATGTCAAATAGCAATGGGTAGATAGTAATTTTATCGTATATATTTATTTAAAACAGATAACCTTGCTTTATTTTCAATTGAATCATCTAACGGAGTCAATATGTTAAAAGAAGGATATTTATTTCCTAATGCGACAGATAGTATGTGATCGGTTAGTTTTGGATTTTTAGGAAGAAGGCTGCCATGAGAATATGAACAAAATGTATTTTTAAATACTGCTCCCTCAAAACCATCTTGACCATTGTTGCCGTGCCCACAAATAAGTTTTCCCATAGGTTGTACACGTTCACCCAAAAAAGTTCTACCTGCATGATTTTCAAAGCCAACAACTACACCGTCAAAAGAGCTTGATTTTAAGAAGTCGCAACGAAAGGCAAAGTTGCCAATTAGCCTATCTTTTTGTGCAATTGTCCAAAAGTCGAGAGCACCTAATAAATCTATTTTTCTGCCATCATATGTAGTGTAGTATTTGCCAAGTAGTTGATAACCACCACATATTGCTAGAAATACTTTACCAGAGTGTATAGCCGAGGTTATGGAACCTCCCTTTAATTTTATGAGATCTTCTTGGATGATTTCTTGTTCAAAATCTTGGCCACCTCCTAAGAAAGTTATATCGTATTTGGAGGGATCATACTCTTGCCCAAGAGATACATTATGTATATTAATGCCTATACCACGCCAATCTGCACGCTGCTTTAATGCTATAATATTACCACGATCACCATAAAGATTAAGTAGATTCGGGTAAAGATGACAAATTTCTAAATTATACATCATTTCCAAAACTCCTTTAATTTAAATTTGTTTTTTAGTATCTTACGGACTTTAAGCAAAGCGGTGTATGTTGGTAATATATAAAAACTTTGCCCTGGATTTGTTCTAGAAAGTCCATCGTTTATAAGTTTAGTGTAATTGCTAAATGTAGATATATTTTTAGCAGGGATTCCAGCATATTTAAGTCTTGTTGCCATATCGAATAAACGAGTTCCCCCAACTAAAATATTTGGATCTTTCCCACATAAATTTTCGAGGTCAGCATCCCATATCCAAGATACATCAGTACCATCGGCAGCATTGTCATTTAGTAAGAATGCTATTTGTAAGTTATTATCTTCATTTAGTAAATAATTAATCACCTGATTAAATCCAGCTGGATTCTTAACCAATATAAGTTTTATTGTTTTATCATCAACAGGGATACTTTCCATTCTACCAAAACTAGATTCAAAATGTTCAATAGAATCTAGTATCGTATTTGCGGGGATTTGTAATGAATATGCCAAAGAAATTGAAGCAAGTGCGTTATATATGTTGTACAAACCAGGTAAATTTATTTTTGCAGTATATTCATCAGATAAAATTTTAAATTTAATTTGTGATGATGATGGAGATAACTGTTGTACTAAACTACACGATATATCAGTATCTTTCTTTTTATAGCCACACTTATCACAATAAAATCCACCCAAATGCCCATAAACGTGATTTGTGTACTTATATTCGTTTTTGCAAAAAATACAAAAATTAGCGTCAGTGTTAAATATATAATTATCTGGTGAATATGCATCACAGTTAAAACCATAGTAGATTATATCCGAATAAAAATTTTTTGCTAAAGAGCTAGACAAGGAATCATCTGCGTTTAGTATTAAATGTTTGCAAGATAAGTTGTTTAAACCATCACGTATACCGCTTAAAGTGGTATATAATTCACCATATCTATCTAACTGATCACGGAAAAAATTTGTAATAACCAAATATTCAATGGAAGGGATCATCTTTGATATTTTTAGAAAAGCAGCCTCATCAATCTCTATTAGTGCAGTGCTTTTCTTAGGCTTACCCAATAAAGTGTGACCTTCAATGAATGTAGTAGTTATACCAGGAACTAAATTTGCACCAGAATTATTGCATATATGAGACATTCCATGATGTGATAATAAGTTACTAATTATTTTAGTTGTAGTAGTTTTGCCGTTTGTTCCAGTAACCATTATTATTTTAAAATTAGAAGCTAATTTTTCCAAGATTTTAGGATTCATACGAAGTGCAACCCTTCCAGGAAGAGTAGTTGCTCCTTTTCCGAACATTCTAAATATGAAAATTATGGTTTTAGTTATCAGTAATGTAAAGAAACACATCAAATAAAATACCTCCTTTAAAAAAATATGGGCTCTCTATTAGTTATATAATATTAGAAGAAGTATTGCAAGAGCCAATTATAATTTTCTATAGCACAATCGACATTTTTTGCTCGAATTTTTTTGCATATTATAAATCTAGTGTTGCATATGGGCAGAATTTGTAGTAGAATAATAGGCGAATAAGATTCTATGTAGCACAACTTAGGACAGTATGGGTGATTCTGGACATGCCGTATTGGAGGGTTATGACTTAGAATAGAATATTATTAGACCGTGAGACATAAATACAAGTATGATTACTTACTGTGTAATGCCTCAATCTAGCAATCGGTTTTACATGTTTGTAATGATCTTGTGAGAGACTTTTAGCTAAAATGAATAATTTATTTGGAGGGATCGTTTTGAAAAAAGAAGAATCGACTGAAAGAGCTCAATTTTCTTCTAGCATAGCAATATTTTTTGCTACGCTAAGTTCGGCTGTGGGGCTAGGTAACATATGGAGATTCCCATATAAAATTGGTGAGAATGGAGGAGGATCGTTTCTATTCCTTTATTTGATTTGTATATTATTTGTAGGTATGCCACTATTAATATTCGAATTTTACATGGGAAGAAGAGCAAGAAAAAACGTAGTTGGTGCATTCGGTAAACTTTCTGGAAGCAAGAAATGGGAGAAGGTAGGAGTTGTAAGTTGTATAGGATCATTTTGTCAATTATTTTTCTATACAACAGTAGCTGGTTGGGTATATGCTTATGTTTTTAAAGGGTTGATAGGAAAATTTTCAAACATAACAACAAATGGCGCGAGGACTCAGTTTTCACATCTTTTGCAAGCACCAGGCTGGGGGATATTTTGGCAGGCATTAGCAGTTGCAGTAATTACCGGAATTTTAATTATGGGTGTAAAAAATGGTATAGAAAAGATAACAAAAACATTGATGCCAGTACTATTCGGATTGATAGTATTTTGTGCTATAAGAGCATTGATGTTGCCTAATGCTTTTAATGGGGTTAAAATGTTATTTTGTGTAGATTGGTCTAAAATAACTATGACAGCAGTTATAGCAGCTTTGGGATTATCGTTCTTTAAACTTGCGTTGGGATCTGGAGCTATGGTTACATATGGAAGTTATTTTACTAAGGAGACTAATATTATATCTACAACAGTGAAGTTAATTATAGCAGATACACTTGCATCAATATTTGTTGCATTGATAATTTTCCCAGCGGTCTCATCATTTAATATGCAAATGGATGAGGGAAGAGGTTTGTTATTTGTTGTTATGCCGGCTGTATTTGCTAAAATGGGTGGTTTAGGAAGAATATTGTTATTAGTATTTTTCGTATTAACAGCAATAGCAGCAACATGTTCAGCCCTTGCAGTGTTTGAGGTTCCAGTTGCATATTTTTCAGAAGAGAAAAATATGTCAAGAACAAAAGCGGTTTTATTATCTGCAGGTATAGTTGTAAGTTTTGGAGCATTGGTATCGTTAACAGAGAAATATGGAAGTTTATTCTTTAACATATTTGACTTTGCTTCATGTAACATCATGTTCCCTATTGCGGGACTTTGCACAGCAATATTTATTGGTTACTTTACAAAGAAAGAAGATATTTATGATGAGCTTACAAATGGTGGAGAACTTAAGAATAAGAGTTTAATAGATAAATTTTATTTCTTAGTTAAGTATGTGACACCAGTGCTATTGTCTGTGGTATTCGTAGGACTTATAGCGAGTGTATTTAAAAAATAATAGATTTTACAAGGAAAGCTCCTTAAAGAAATAAGGGGCTTCTTTTTTTTATCATAAAATAATTATATCTTTAGATGATGTTGGTAATATAACATTAGAGTGGGGGGTGATTGCTAACATATCTTCAATTCTAACTCCGCCAACGTTAGGTAAATATATACCTGGTTCTATGGTTATAACCATTCCAGCTTCCAGAACTTCTGTACTTTTTGTAGAGACCGAAGGTAGTTCATGAACGTCTAAGCCAACGCCATGTCCTAGAGCATGGCCGAAATAATTGCCATAGCCATAGTTTGAGATAACGTCTCGGGCTGTTTTATCTATATCGCATATATTAGTGCCAGGTTGTGCTTTTTTTATCGCTTCTGTTTGAGCAAGTTTCACTATATCATATATTTTTAAAATTTCTTCATTAGGATCTCCTATAAAAATAGTTCTGGTCATATCTGAACAATAATTATTATAAATTGCTCCATAATCTAGTGTTATTGTATCGCCGTATGAAATTATTTTGTCGCTGGCAACACCATGAGGCATACTTGATCTAACGCCAGAAGCTACTATTGTTTCAAATGATACGCCTGATGCTTTGTGTTTTCTCATAAAATATTCAAGTTCTAGTGATATTTCTTTTTCAGTCATACCAACTTTTATATAATTTAATATATGTGAAAAAGCATTATCTGCAATTTCTACAGCAACACGGATATTGTCAAGTTCTTGTGAAGTTTTCTTTATGCGGAGTAATTGCAAAATATTATCTGCACTAAGTAGCGTAACATTAGTTAAATTTGATGTATATTTTTTGTAATCATCAAATGAAATATCGCATTCTTGTACACCTATACGAGAAATTTTTTGCTTTTGGATAATATCATTTAGTTTATCCCAAAGATTATTTTCTTTGCGAATGAGTTGATATAAAGGAGCTTCTCTTTCTGCTTGTTCTACATATCTAAAGTCAGTAGTTAAGTAAGCATCATGCAATGTAATAAATAAAAAGGTGTCATCTCCAGAAAAAGAAGATAAGTAAAATATGTCTTGTTTTTTAGTAACAAGTATTGCTTGTAGATTTTTTTTAGTTAATTGTTCACGTAAAGCCTGTAATCTAGAATTTATCATGTTAGTTATCATCCTTTTTGAAATATTGTAGTGCTAGTATATAAGATAATTTGCCAAAGCCTGTAATTTGCCCAAGACAAACTTCTGCAATAACTGATCTACGTCTAAAAGATTCTCTGCTATAAATATTGGACATATGGACTTCTATGACGGGGATATTTATTGAGGCTATGGCATCACGTATAGCAATACTATAATGTGAGTACGCTCCAGCATTTAAAATAATGCCGTCATATTTTTCTATAGACTTATGCAAAAAATCTATTATTTGCCCTTCAGAATTAGACCAAACACAAGTAGTGTTAAGTCCAATATTTTTAGAATATTCTTTTATAGAATTTTCTAGTTGAACTAAAGTTTCAGTTCCATATACCAAAGGTTCTCTTTTGCCAAGAAGATTTAAATTGGGTCCGTTTATTACTAAAATTTTATGCAAAACATTTACACCTCCATTGATTCATAGATGTTTTTTAAAGTTAGGGCATCTTCTGCCATAGTGCCGAATGATTCGCATATTATTACAGGAGTCATATTTTTTTCATGTATTAATTGCGCAAGAGGCTCAAAGTCTGGACCATATTGCGTGTCACATAATCTCCAATGACGTTTTTCTCCGCCTTTTGTGAATTCAATTCGACTAAAATGTATGTGAAGATTTTTAAGCCTCATATTACCTAAGCCATTTTCAACTTTGTCTAATACCTGTCTAAAATCATCAATTGAATTTAAACATCCCATATCTCGTACATGGATATGTCCAAAATCTATTGTTGGAATTAAACGATCATCTATCTTACACATTTCTACTATTTCATCAACTGAGCCTAATTGATTTACTTTACCTAGTGTTTCAGGACATATAGTGATGTCGCCAAAGCCATTTTCATCAGCAGCTCTAATACTTTTTTTAAGAGTATCACAAGCAAGAGCTAAAGCTTCAGATCTTGGCATTTTACTGCAGCTACCAGCGTGTACGACTATTCTTTTTGCTCCCATCCAACGTGCGGCCTTAAGTGTGCTTAAAATATAGTTTACGGAGTTATTTCTTTTAGTGGCATCAACACTAGATAGACTTATGTAATATGGAGCGTGTATGCTTAAAAATATATCATTTTTGATTGCTTCATCTTTTAGTTTAGTAGCGCTAGCTTCTTTTATTTTTACCCCTTTGCCACATTGATATTCATATGCAGAAAGTCCCATGGAATTTAGCCACTTAGGCATTTGTAGGGAACTTTTGTAACCTTCTTCATAGAATTTGTCTGAGTTGCCAGACGGTCCAAATCTTATCAAAATATTCACTCCTTATGTAAAATAATTTCGGAAAATATTATATCATATTTGTTTGTAATAATGAATGAAAAAAAATGAAGAAAAGTGGTAGAAAAAATAGTTTTTTTTGCAAAAAATTCATTTGTATATTATCATAGAATAGAGCTTTAAAAAAATAACTGGGAGGGCAATACATATGAAAAATAAACTTTTTCTAAAACTTTATGCTTTAGTATGTTGTGTTGGTATGTGTTTGTTTTTGCAGTATAGAGTGGTTTTTGCATTAGATTTATCGGTAAATTTTGCAACAAAGGATAAGGATAATCAGGAGAGTATACAACAGCAAGATGTATTGTATGCGAAAGAAGAAACTGAAAAGAAGATTAGGAAAAAAATATCAGATACAAAACTGATAGAGGTATTGCATCTTTGTATAGAGGCAAAAGACTATAAAACTATAACAATAAAAAGTAGTTTAACTCCGCAGTTTACAGAAGTTATAGATACACAAAAAGAATTAACTAAAGAGGGATTGTTTTATTTCAAAATATTCCAAAATGCTGTGTATACAATAGTAGCGAATGATGGACAAGAAACTAAAACTATAGAAGTACCAGTTACAATTATAGGGATGTTAGGAGAACGTGACACAGAAAAACCAATAATATTATCTTTAGACTATAAAGAAGGTAATTTTGTATTAGATACAATAGACTTTAAACCAGGATTATATGGTATATTTGAAGATAATGATTCTATGAATCAAATATTAGATTTATCAAAGTTTGGTAACAAAGCGAAGGTGACACATAAAAAAGAAAGCGGTGGATATTGGATAAGGATTTATGACAAAGATGATAACTATAGAGAATGTAAGTTGACAGGGCTTGAACCTCGAGTTAAATCCTGTTATAAGAAGGATACTAAAGTAAAATTAAAAGTATTGGATTCGATTGGCCTTTGGAAAATAACAGAAAAACCTGATGGAAAGACTATAAAAAATTTGAGTGGGAAAGAATCAGAAGTAACAATAAACATTTCTTCGAAGGATGTACCTTGTATATACGTGTATAATCATGCAAACAACTACAAAAAAATAGAATTAGAAGAATATCTGGACGAGCCAGAAGTAACTAAAGCGGTAAAAAGCGGCAAAAATGTAGCATTAGTAGCAAAAGATCCAGTAGGGTTATCAAAGATAACTGAAACTGTTGACGGAGATTCTATACTAAAGCTTATGGGTAAAAATGTTACCGTTAGATTCAATTTAAGTAATGAAGATGTTGAGGATATTTATGTATATGATGAATTTAATAATATAGCAAAAATACATTTGGATGTGGATGAAGAGGGTCCAGATGTAAGTGTTAAAAAAGAGGGTAATGATTATGTTGTTTATGCAAGTGATGAAGAATCGGGAATATGGAAAATAACAGAAGCTAGTACAGATAAAATATTGAAAAATTATATGAAAGACAAATATCCTGCGTTTGTTACAGAAACTTTAGATGGTTTAAATGAAAATGAAGAATATAGTATCAAAGTGTATGATTATGTAGGAAATTCTACTTTAGTCAAAGTTAAAGACGTTCAAGAAGAAGTTATAGAAGAACCAAAAGAAGAAGTAATAGAAGAAGGTACAGAAAAGACCACAGAAGAACCAAAAGAAGAAGTAATAGAAGAAGGTACAGAAAAGACCACAGAAGAACCAAAAGAAGAGGCAATAGAAGAAGGTACAGAAAAGACCACAGAAGAACCAAAAGAAGAAGTAATAGAAGAAAATGCAAATGTTTAAGAAAAAGATAAACAAACATATTCGAAATACAGCGTGTCTTTTGGTGGCATGCTGTATTCTATTTTTTATATTTAAAGAATATAAATATAAAAAATCAAAGTAAAGGACAATAAAAAGATATGAAAAAGAAATTTCTAGTTTGTTCCAATATAATTATATTGGCTTTGTTTTTAATTGTAGCATCCAAAAACAATTCGAAATTTGTTGAACTTGAAGAAAAAGATTATGCAAAAGTTTTTAGTACAGAGATAACGGGCAATTTAATCAATCAGAATAAATTTATAGAAGATATAGCTATGAATACGAATAGCAAGGAAGTGTTACGATGGGGGATAAGAAGGAATAAAGATCACAATATTCCATTTGCTGATCCGGGGACACCAGAGTTGTTAAAAAAGTATAATAGTTATTATGTGGGAGATGCAAGTGGCAAGAAAATATATTTGACATTTGACGAAGGATACGAAAATGGGTACACAGGCAGTATATTAAATACACTAAAAAATGAAAATGTAAAGGCGGTATTTTTTATAACAGGGCCTTACTTAAAGGGTCATCCTGAACTTGTGGAGAGAATGATAAAAGAGGGCCATTCAGTAGGTAATCATACAGTAAATCATCCAAGTTTACCTGAAATAAGCGATCAAAAAATAAAAGATGAAGTGAGAAATTTAGAATATACTTTTTTTAAAGACTTTAATGAACACATGACTTTTTTTAGAGCACCCAAGGGAGAGTACAGTGAAAGAACATTAAAAATTACTAATGATATGGGATATATAAATTTATTTTGGAGTGTAGCATATGATGATTGGTATCGTGATAAAGTAAGAGGAAAGGAATATGCGCACAAAATGGTTACACAAAATCTTCACAACGGAGCAATAATTTTGCTTCATGCAGTATCAAAAGATAATGCAGAGGCACTGGGGGATATAATAAAAAGTGCTCGAGAGTTAGGGTATGAATTTGGAGATTGCAAAAAAGATTTCGTAAGATGATTAGGATGTGGCAATATGACATTAAAAGAAAAAATAAATAAATTTTTAGAATTACCAGAAGAGATAGTATATGATGTTCCTAAAATAACATTAGTAGGTAATTTTTTGCTAATAGAAAACTATAAAAATTTAATGACATACACAAAAGACACAATAAGCATAATTACCAATATAGGTATATTGAAAGTGGAAGGGAAAGATTTTGAGATAAAAAGTATAAGCAAAGAAGAAATTGCAGTAAATGGGACCATAATGAAGGTAGAGTTTTTGTGAAGGGGTTAATATAAAAATATGCAATCTTTTAGGATATGGATTTTATTTAGAGGATATGTTATTATAAGAGTCGAAGGTAAAAATATTGAGAAGTTTATCAATATTTGTGTTCATAGAAAGATATTGCTTATGGATATAAATAGGCATAGGGAGTACACTCTACTTAAGATGTCTGTAGTTGAGTTTAAGAAGATAAGAGATATAATAAAAAAAACTCATTGCAGTGTAAAGGTTATAGACAAAAGAGGTCTTTGTTTTTGGTTTAAAAAATATAAAAAGCGCAAATCTTTTTTAATAGGGAGTGTGGTGTTTGTATCTGTTTTTATGCTCATGTGGTCGTACATTTGGGATATAGAGATAAAGGGATATGAGAAAGAAAGAAAAGTGATTGAGTACTTAAATAGCAAAAACATAAGGGTGGGTATTCTAAAATATTTTGTAGATGTTAATAGAATAGAGTATGAATTGATTATGAATTTTAAAGATTTGTCTTGGGCAGATGTGAAAATACAGGGTACAAAATTGGTGATTAATCTGTCTAAAAGAGCAAAGGTGCCCAAGATTATTAATACGGATATACCCTGTAATATAGTTGCAAAAAGAGATGGAATTATAACGCGTGTACTGGTAAAAAACGGTATTGAAAACGTAAAAGTCGGGGATACTGTGCTAAAGGGAGATGTGTTAATATCAGGAATGATTATTGGAGATGAATCTGATTATACGAAAGTTGTACGTGCGATAGGTGTGGTTACAGCAAAGACTACATACGAACAGAGGGAAGAGGTGAAATGTGTAAAAAAAAATAAAGTATACTCAGGGAAAGTTTCAAATGAATATAGATTTTGTATTTTAGGTAAAGAGGTGTTTAAAGTTGTTTTAGGGAAAGGGACTGACAAGTATGATGAGGTTACTAATATAAAAAAAGTTCGTGTACTTAAAAATTTTGTTATGCCTTTTGAGATAAAAGAAAAAAAGAAGAGATACTATAAGGAAAAAGAGGAAGTATTGCCAATGTCTTTAGCAAGGGAACGAGCGCTTAGTGAGGCAAAGAAAAAGATTTTGGAATGTATTCCTAAAAACGTAGGTATAACAGGTCAAGATGTTGAGTATTTTGAGAATGAAGGTAGGATATTTGTAAGCATTAAAGTTTATGTACATGAAGATATAGGTGAGGAAGAATTAATTTATTAAACTTTTGGAGGAAGTATAAATGGGCACAAAATTAATACACAAGATAAAAATAGCTATGCAAGATGAGAAAAATCAAAAACATATGATAGTTATAGTGACGGTGATATTGGCATTTAGTATTGTCTTTAGTGGCCTTTTACCTAAGAAGTATAAATTGAATGTAGGAGATATTTCACAGTATGATATTACAGCACCAAGAGAAGTAAAAAATGAAATAAAAACAAAAGAGAATCAGGAGTTAGCATATCAGAACGAACCAGTGGAGGTAAAGGAAGATACTGCTACATCTATAGAGGTAATTAGGAGTATAGATAATTTTTTAACTACAATAAAAAACGAACGAAGCTTGCCAAGACCTAAGTTTGATAGAGTTGTTCAAAAGTTAAAATCTAATAACGCTATGCTGACCGGTGAGGTTGATGTAAAGTTTTTGTTATTAGGAATTGATAATAATAAATTTAATAATTTTGAGCATGTTTTAAAATCACTTATTGGAGATACATTGAAGGAAGACATAACAATAGAAAATTTAGATGAAATTATAATAAAGGCACAGATGAAAGTTCAAGAACTTGATATGCCGATGGAGCTAAAAAATATAGGAAGTCTTATAGTAAAAAACATTATAAAGCCAAACAGGATAATTAATGAAGAGGAGACACAAAAGAAAAGAGAGATTGCATATAATGATCCTAAAAATATAGAGATGGTGGATAAGGGACAACGTATAATAAGTGTTGGAGATATTGTAACAAAGGATAAAATACAATTGTTAGAAGACTTAAATATGTTAGAGACTCATGATGAAATAGATTTTGAACTTGTGCTGGGGACATTTGTGTTAGTGGGGCTACTTGCTATGATTGTGGTTATATATGTAAAGTATAGAAAAAACATATTGACTAAGACTAGTGAATTATTTATGGTTTCACTGATAATTGTGATGGAATTGGTGATGGCTCGTGTAGTGGGTGCTTATCAGATTTTTATGATTCCTATGTTTTTTGTAGGAGTGATTATTGCAATTTTATCAGATTTAGGACTAGCCGTACTAATAAATACATTGTTGGCAGTAACAATATCAATTATGCATAGGGGAAGTTTAGAATATATGTATATGACAATAATAAGTGGATCAGCCATGTGTTTCTTTAGTTACAGAGCTAAGCAAAGAAGCAAATTAACGAATGCTGGGATATATGCAAGTATGTTAAATGTAGTTGTTGTGGCTACAGTGTCAATGATAAACAAACGGCCGGTGTCTGATCTAGTAGTGGATTGTATGTTGGCATTTGCAAATGGAATAGTTTCTATAATATTAACAATAGGCGTATTGCCTTTTTTAGAGACTGCATTTAATATAATAACACCAATGCGATTATTGGAGCTATCAAATCCAAACCAGCCTTTGCTAAAACGGCTGCTTTTGGAAGCTCCGGGTACATACCATCATAGCCTTATGGTAGGAAATTTGGCGGAAGCTGCAACCGAAGCTATAGGTGGGAATGCATTGCTTGCCAGAGTTGGTGCTTATTATCATGATATAGGTAAATTAAAAAGACCCAATTTCTTTATAGAGAATCAATCGGGAGAGAATCCTCATGATAAGATGACTCCTAATTTAAGTGCACTAGTGATAATGTCACATACTTATGATGGAGCACAACTTGCAAAGAAGTATAAATTGCCAACTGCTATAATAGACTTGATAATGGAGCATCATGGTACAACAAAGTTGGTATATTTTTATCACAAAGCAAAAAATCAAAGCAAACAGGAGGTATTGGAGGAGAATTTTAGATATCAGGGGCCAAAACCTGGATCAAAAGAGGCTTCTGTTGTTATGTTGGCAGATTCAGTTGAAGCTGCAGTTAGGTCTTTGGCGGTAAAAACAGAAGGGAAAATAGAAAAGTGTATAAGGGACATAATAAAAAATAAGTTAGATGATGGACAATTTGATTTATGTAGTTTAACATTAAGAGACATGGATAGTATAGCAAGATCGTTTATGAAAGTTTTAAGTGGATGTTTCCATGAAAGGGAAGAGTATCCTAAACAGATAGACAAGGAATTAGCATTGTGTGTAAGCAAAATGGGTGATATAGGAAGGAATGAAGTTTTGAATGAAAATCTTAATTGAAAATTTGCAAGATAAAGTGGAAGTGCAAGACGCGTTAAAAGAAAATATAGAGAAGGTGGTCTTACTAAGTTTAGATAAAGAAAATGTTAAGATAGATTCGCAAGTTTCGATATATTTTGTGGATAATGAAAAAATACAAGAGATAAATAAAAAAACTAGGGATGTAGATAAAATAACAGATGTATTAACATTTCCTATTGCAGAGTTTGATAAAGGTAGGTTGAGTTTGTTGTCTGGTGATATAGATATGGATAACGGGCTTTTGATTTTAGGAGATATAGTCATTTCGCTAGAGAAGGCAGTATTTCAGGCAAAAGAGTACGGACATTCTGTGGAGAGAGAAATATTATTTTTGATAACGCATGGGATGTATCATATTTTAGGATATGATCATATGACACCAGCTGACGAAAAAGAGATGATGAATAGGCAAGAGGAGGTATTATCGGAATTGAATATAAATAGAAATTAAGAGGAGGTGTTTTTTGTGACGAATGCAGAGTTGTTGCAATTAGCAGTTAAAGCAAAAGAAAATTCATATTCACCGTATTCTAAATTTAGAGTGGGGGCAGCGTTGTTGTGTGAGAATGGTAAGGTATACAGTGGCAGTAATGTGGAGAATGCATCCATTGGAGCTACTGTTTGTGCAGAGAGAGTTGCCATATTAAAAGCAATTTCTAGTGGAGAGAGAAATTTTAAAAAAATAGCAATATCCGTTGATAGCAAAAATTGGGGATATCCTTGTGGTATTTGTCTTCAAGTCATGACAGAATTTTGCGGAGATGATTTTAAAATAGTAGTAGCCAATAGACAGAATGAACATAAAGAGCTAAAATTAAAAGATGTGTTACCAAATGCATTTAGAAAGAAAGAATTAGATGGTTTTATAGGAGGTTTGTAGTATGAGTTTTAAGTCAGGTTTTGTATCAATAGTAGGAAAGCCAAATGCAGGTAAATCGACCTTATTAAACAGGTTAACAGGAGAGAAAATAGCAATAATTTCGGATAAGCCACAAACAACAAGAAACACTATCCGGACAATAATTACTGATGATAGTAGTCAAATAATATTTATGGATACACCGGGCATACACAAGCCAAAGACAAAGCTTGGCGAGTATATGATAAATGAGATAAACGAATCAGTAAGTAGTGTAGATGTAATAATTTATTTGGTTGATGTAAAGAGAATTTATATCAAGGACGAGGAAAAAGATATATTAGAAAAGTTAAAAAATAGTAACAAGAAGGTTATACTTGGATTAAATAAAATTGATCTTATAGATAAAAAAGAATTATTGCCGATAATTGACAAATATAAGGATGAGATGGATTTTAAAGGAATATATCCGATTTCTGCAAAAGATGGATTCGGGGTAGAAGAAATTTTATTAAAAATAAAAGAATTATTGCCAGAGGGCCCGATGTATTATCCAGAGGACTCCCTAACTGACCAACCAGAAAGAGTGATAGTTGCAGAGATAATAAGAGAAAAAATGTTACGGTTATTGGATGATGAAGTACCACACGGAATAGGTGTAGAAATTATGAGATTTAAAGATAGGGATAATAAAGATTTGATAGATATAGATGCAACCATATATTGTGAAAGAAGTTCTCATAAAGGTATAGTAATAGGAAAAGGTGGGGCAATGCTTAAGAAAATTGGCATGTACGCAAGACAAGATATAGAAAAGATGTTAGGTACAAAAGTTAATTTAAAGCTTTGGGTAAAAATAAAAGATGATTGGAGAAATAGCAATTCAATGCTAAATACTCTAGGATATAAATAATAGGAATATTTTGGCAGGTATTACATAACTCTTTATTGCAGAATATAATAGCATAATAAGCATTGATTAAAAAATGTCAGGAGGGTTTTATATATGTTATTGGAAACAATATGGAAAACTTTTGAGATTACAGGTTCTATAGATGCGTATATGTGCTATAAAGAGATAGAACAGGTTTCCCAGAAGGAAACTAAAGAGAAAAAGGCAGATGAAAAATAAAACATGGAGTTTATTAATTTAAAAGGTATAGTTATAAGGGAAGTTAATGTGGGAGAGGCTGATAGATATATAGACCTCTTCACAGATAAACTTGGGAAAGTAACGATATACGTAAAAAGCGTGCGATCTACCAGGTCACGCAATCTGCTTGGTGCGCAGCTTTTGAATTATTGTGGATATGTTTTGGTAAAAAAGAAAGATAAGTATTATATTTCTTCTAGCGAGCTTATAGAAAGTTTTTATGATATAAGAAATGATATGGTGTCGTTAACGTATGCGGTACATTTTTTAGATATAATAAATAGTGTTATTTGTGAGAACGAAAGTCAAATAGCGCTACTTAAGCTTTTGTTAAATACACTTTATGTATTGTCAAAAAGAAAGAAGGATCCAAAACTTATATGTTCGGTGTTTGAGTTAAGGCTTCTTAAAATATTAGGTTATGAACCAGATATAAAGGAATGTGTGCATTGTGGCAGAGACGAAGGTATAGTGTATTTTGATATTTCAAATGGTGGATTGATTTGTGACTTATGTAAAAAAATATCTAAAAATAAGGTTGTATTAAGAGCGGGTGTGCTAAAAGCATTAAAATTTATATTGGGAGTATCTCAAAAAGATGTGTTTAAATTTAATTTAGATGAAGCGTGTATAAAAGATTTATCCAAATTGTCTAGAAATTATTTAAGAGATAAATTAGATAAAGAATATAATAAGCTTGATTTTTTGGATCATATAAATTAAAATAATAGATAGGTCAAAGAAAGTTTGGAAAGGGAGTAAAAAATAGTGAAAGTGGGAGTTATTTCTTTAGGATGTCCAAAGAATTTGATAGATAGTGAAATTATTTTAGGTATATTGAAAGATAATAAATATGAGATAGTAACAGATAAGGAAGAAGCTGATGCAATAATAGTTAATACGTGTGCGTTTATAGAATCAGCTCAGCAAGAGGCAATTGATACAATACTTGAGGTTTCTAAATTAAAGGGAAAAAAATTAAAAAAGCTTGTTGTGGCGGGCTGTCTTGCACAAAGGTATAAAGATGAAGTAATAAAAGAAATACCAGAGGTAGATGCGGTTTTGGGGACATCAAAGGTTGGAGATGTGTTAAATGTACTAAGTGATGAGAAAGATGGGGATAGAGTTGTTTGTGGATCATTTGGGAATATAGACTATCTAAACAAATCAAGGGTGGTGTCGACAGCAAAACCTACTGCATACTTAAAAATAGCAGAGGGGTGCGATAATTTTTGTACATATTGTATAATACCTAAATTGAGGGGTAGATACGTTAGTAGAAAAATTGAGGATGTAGTAAAAGAAGCAAAAATTTTATCAGACGAAGGGTATAGTGAGATAGTGTTAGTCGCACAAGATGTGACGGTTTATGGAAAGGATTTATACGGGAAGAAACGTATAGTAGAGTTAATACAAGAAATTTCAAAAATAGATAAAGTAAGATGGATACGATTACTTTATTGTTATCCAGAGGAAATAACAGATGATCTGATACAAGAAATGAGAACAAATAGTAAGTTACTTAACTATTTGGATATTCCTATCCAGCATGCAAGTGATTATGTTTTGAAAAAAATGGGTAGAAGAGGTAATAGAGCGCTAATACAGGATGTGATAAAAAAGATCAGAGAAAGTGTTCCTGATGTTGTAATAAGGACATCTCTAATAGTAGGATTTCCAGGAGAAAGAGATGAAGATTTTGTTGTTTTAAGGGATTTTGTAGATAGTATAAAATTTGATAGATTAGGAGTATTTAAGTATTCAAGAGAGGAGGGAACGCCTGCATATAATATGGAGAACCAGGTAAGTGAGAAAGTGAAAGAAGAAAGGTATAATGATATTATGACAATTCAGAACAAGATATCTAAAGAGAAATGTCAAGGCAGATTAGGTAGAATATATGAGACAGTGGTTGAAGGTGTGGCAGATGATGGAATATTTTATGAAGGAAGGACTAGGTACGAGGCGCCTGATATAGATGGTAAAATATATTTTACATCAGGTGAGGAACTAAATATAGGGGATTTTGTATCAACAAAGATAGTAAATGCAGATGATTATGACTTAATAGGGGTGGTAATAGATGAATTTGCCGAATAAGATAACGTTGTCGAGAATTTTTGTTGTGCCGTTGTTTATGCTTTTTGTCATACCAATACCAAGCTGGGTGATCAATCTTCCAGTGCTAACTTTCATGAGAGGGTTAATGCTTGTGTTCAACAATTTTATTATGGTATATGGTAACTACATAGCAGCGGGTATTTTTATTATATTAGCAAGTACAGATGCAGTAGATGGTTATATAGCAAGAAAACATAAAATGGTAACGAAAGTAGGAATATTTTTAGATCCTATTGCAGACAAATTATTAGTTACATCTGCATTGATAGCTTTACTAGAACGTGGAGAGTTGACGGGATGGGCGGCTATGATTATAATAGGCCGTGAGTTTATAGTAACAGGACTAAGACTTGTTTTAGCTGGTGAAGGTGTTGTTGTAGCTGCAAGTAATTGGGGAAAGATTAAAACGATAACTCAAATGGTGGCTATTGTGTTAGCGCTTGTAAAAAATTATCCACTTAGTATGTTTACGGATTTTGCGTTTGACAGAGTTGCTATGTTTATAGCTGTTATAATAACAATATATTCTTTATACGATTACTTAAAAAAGAATATACACATTATAACAAAGCCGAGTTAAGAATATAAAAAGATATATATATATCAAAAGGTGGTAAATAATGATTATAGATGCGATGGTTGATAGATTTGAAGATGGTAATACATATTTTGTTTTAGATGATATAAAAGCAGAAATTAGTATTCCAAACGAAGTAAAAAAAGATGATTTTGAAGTTGGGGACATGGTAAAATTAACAATATCAAATAACGGAAAGGTTACAGTGTTGAGACAATGATTACAAAAAAAATTATGATTATAGACGGAAACAGTATATTAAATAGAGCGTTTTACGGGACGGATATTTTAACGACACCTAAGGGTATGTATACTAATGCGGTATTAGGATTTTTAAATATAATGCTAAAGCATATAAATGAAGAAGATCCAGGTAGCATGTGCGTAGCGTTTGATTTAAAAGCGCCTACTTTTAGGCATAAGGAATATTCGTTGTATAAAGGCCAAAGAAAGGGAATGCCGCAAGAGTTGGCAGATCAGTTGCCTTTAGTGAAAGAAATATTAGATGCAATGAGGATACGTCGAATGGAAGTGCCTGGCTATGAGGCAGATGATATAATTGGGAGTGTAGCTAATTGGGCTAAAAATTCAGGTTATGATGATATAGTTATAATCACAGGAGATAAAGATGCATTGCAGTTGGTGAATAAGAAAGTTCGAGTAAAGTTACTAAGAAGTAAGATGGGAAAACCAATTGTTGATGAATATAATTTGGATAAAATAAGAGATATTTATGAGCTAGAGCCAAAACAGCTTATAGAAGTAAAAGGATTAATGGGAGATACATCAGATAATATACCTGGTGTTAAAGGTATAGGAGAGAAAAATGCATTAGCGTTGATTAGGGAGTTTGGTAATATTGATAATATGTATATTAATATAGATAAGGTTAAGCAGCAAAGAATAAGGCAAAATTTAATTATAGATAGAGAGCTTGCGATGTTATCGAGACGGCTTGGGACAATATTCGAATATTTGGATGTTGCTAGTGAGGATGCAGATTTTTCAGTGAAAGAATATGACAGACCACGTTTGTACAAAATATTAGAAGAGTTAAAATTTAATTCAATGATAGAGAGATTAGGGTTAAGAGATGAAAGTTATAAATTAAATAAAGTTGAAAGAAAAATTAAAGATATAACAAAAGAGGGAGATTTAGAGAAGTTAGTAAAGAGTATACAAAAAGAGGGGAAAGTATATTTCTATTACGAAATGGATGATAAGACAAAGCTTGAGAAGGATTTATCGTGTTTTGTAGTAGCGATGAATGATGTATTTTACAATATAGATTTTGAAAGTATATCAAGTAGTACGTTTTTGAGTTTATTTTCGTGTATTTTTAGAAGTACGAAAGTGGAGAAATATACTCACAGTGCAAAGGATTTGTATTTATTTTTGTTTGTACACAATATAGATTTAAATAATTTGAAGTTTGATTCAAGTTTAGCTGCATATATATTAGATTCTTGTATGAAAAAATTTGATCTTCCTGTGGTAGCGGACAGGTTTTTAGATATTGTGCTTCCAGTGGTAGAACAAGGTGAGGAGAAAAATGAGGCTGTGTTTGTGGAATATGCTGCTATGGTAAAAGATATGGCAATAGCATTAGACAAACAATTAAGGGATAATAATCAAGATAAATTGTATTATGAAGTAGAGCTTCCATTGACTAAGGTTTTGGCAAGTTTGGAGTATTGGGGATTTAAAATAGATAAAAAGCAGCTACAAAGTATGGATAAGTTTTTAGATAAAGAGATAAAGAAAATATCTCAGGAGGTATATATAATAGCTGGAGAGGAATTTAATTTAAATTCACCAAAGCAAGTAGGGAATATATTGGGGGATAAATTAAAGCTTCCATTAAAAAAGGGTAAGCAATCGTATTCAACAGATATAGAGTCATTGTTGCCTTTAAAAGATGAAAATAAGATTGTTGGTTTGATCATAGAATACAGAAAACTAAGTAAACTTAAATCTACGTATACAGATGGGATTATGGAGAAGATAGATTCATCTGATGGAAAAGTACATTCTACATTTAACCAAATGGCTACAGTTACAGGGCGAATAAGTAGTACAGAACCAAATCTTCAGAATATACCAATAAAAAGTGAGGTAGGTAAACGTATAAGAAAGATTTTTGTGCCCTATAGTAAAGAGTTTGTATTTTTAGATGCCGATTATTCACAGATTGAGCTAAGAGTTTTAGCACATATTACCAAAGATGAGAGCCTTATAAAATCATTTTTAAATGGAGAAGATATTCATAGAGCTACTGCAAGTAAGGTGTTCAAAGTTTCGGAAGAGGATGTTACACAGAAGTTAAGAAGTAGAGCTAAAACAATTAATTTTGGTATTGTATATGGTATGGGTGAACATAATTTGTCTAAGGATTTAGGTATTTCTACCAGCGAAGCAAAGGAATACATAGAAACTTATTTTAAGACTCATCCAAAAGTAAAAGAGTATTCAGATGAGACTATTGAGAAGGGTAAGGAGTTAGGGTATGTTTCTACAATTTTTGGTAGGACACGTCCATTGCCAGAGCTTAAGTCTAAAAATAGAAGAGTATATACGGCAGGGAAAAGAGCTGCAATAAACGCACCAATACAAGGAAGTGCGGCAGATATAATAAAGATAGCAATGATTAAGGTTTATGATGAATTAAAGAAAAGAAATATGAAGTCAAGGTTGATATTGCAAGTACATGACGAGTTGCTAATTGAGACACATATAAATGAGGTAGAAGAGGTAAGGTATTTATTAAAAGAGTGCATGGAAAATGCAGTACAATTAGATGTTCCTCTTACAGTAGAGGTAAAGGAAGGATCGAGTTGGTTTGAGGCTAAGTAATGGAAAGGTAGGAAGTATAAAACGTGAGAAAATTAAAGAGTACTCTAGTAGCGATAGTAATATTGATAACAGCTTTTTTGGGTACAGCCAAGGGATTTAGAAAATCCTTTCCAAAAAGATATTTGGATTCTATAGAGCGTTATTCAAGAGAGTATCATGTGGATCCATTGCTTGTCTTGTCGGTTATAAAGGTAGAAAGTGATTTTGATCCTAAAGCGGTATCTTCAAAGGGAGCAATGGGATTGATGCAAATAATGGATTCCACTGCAAATTGGATTAGCAAGAGAATGGGTATATCTAATTATACCCAAGAGATGTTGCTTATTCCCGACAATAACATAAAACTTGGTGTATGGTATTTAAGTTGGTTATATGACAAATATCAAGATATCGATTTGGTTATCGTAGCGTACAATGGAGGCACAGGTAATTTAGATAAATGGCTAAAAGAAAGTACTCTTAGTAGTGATGGTCAAAAACTAGATAGGATACCATTTGAAGAAACGGACAATTATTTATTGAAGGTTAAGTTTACACACAAAATTTATAAGTTTTTGAATTGGGTAGATCTTTTTTAGGGGTGATAAGGTTGGATTGTTTTGAAATGATTAAGGAATTAACCGGTAGTGTTGGAGCATCTGGGCATGAAGAGCATTTGGCAAGCAAATTAAAGGACAAATTTTTTGATTGTGGACTAGATGTATCAATAGACAAGTTTTATAATGTTATTGCCAAGAAAAAAGGAAATGGCAAACTTGGTAAAAGTATTATGATAACAGCGCATTATGATGAAATTGCACTTATGGTCAAATCGATCGATGATAAAGGTTTTATTTCTTTTACTAACATCGGAGGAATTGATTCTAAAATTCTTATATCAAAGGAAGTAATTGTGCATGGGAAAAAGGAGCTTTATGGGATAATAGGGCAAAAACCTCCGCATCTTATGACGAAAGAAGAGTATTCAAAAGTTCAGACTATAAATGAACTAAGTATAGATGTTGGTTATTCGAAGGAACAGTTAAAAGAACTTGTTTCAATTGGAGATATCATAACGTTTAAGTCAGAGCCAGTAATTTTAAATAAAGATTTAATTAGTAATAAAACAATGGATAACCGAAGTAGTGTTGTGGCAATGCTTATGGTAGCTAAACAGTTGTCTAAAATTGATACAGATGTAGATGTATACTTTGTTGCAACTACCCAAGAAGAATTTAATTTGGCTGGATCAGTTGTTGCGTCAAACAAATTAAATCCGGATTTTTCTATAGTAGTGGATGCATGTCATGGAACTATGTCTGAAGTACCAAAAGATGAAACTTTTGAACTAAATAATGGTGTTGTAATAGCGGTAGGACCTAATTTGCATAGAAATTTTACTGAGAAAATTATGGAGGTTGCGAAAAACAAGAAAATGCTTTGTCAGATAGATGTGGAGCCAGGTAACACAGGAACTGAATGTTGGGCGATACAGGTTGCGCGATATGGAATACCAACAGCGTTAATATCAATACCGGTTAAGTATATGCACACAATGATAGAGACTGTGCATATTGAGGATTTAAAAAATGTAGCTAAATTAATAGAGGGTGTATTAACATTGCCGGAAGAAGAATTGGAGGCTTGTTTATGTTATTAAAGGAATTGACCAGTTTAAATGGTGCAGCTGGTGACGAAGACGCGGTTAGAGAGTATATACGTGAAAAAATAGTTGATATAGCGGATGATATTACTATAGACAATATGGGAAATTTAATTGCATTTAAAAGTGGGATTAGCCATGAGAAAAAAATAATGTTGTCAGCACACATGGATGAAGTGGCATTGATAGTGACGGCTGTAAAAGACGATGGTACTATCAAGTTCAGTGATGTTGGAGGTATTGATTCTAGGATATTGTTAGGCCAAAAGGTTGTGATTGGGAAGAATAAAATAAATGGAGTGATAGGATCTAAACCTATTCACATGCAAGATAAGACGGAACGTACTACTCCAATCAAAGAAAAAAATTTATATATTGATATAGGTACAACTCAAAAAGAAGAGACTTTAAAAGTGATAAATTTGGGTGATTATATCTATTTTATTAGTGAGTATACTGAGTTTGGAGATAGTAGAATTAAAGCTAAGGCACTAGATGATAGGGTAGGGTGTGCTATTTTAATAGAAGTTTTAAAGAAAAAATATCCATTTGATGTATACGCATGTTTCACGGTGCAAGAAGAAGTAGGATTAAGAGGGTCAATAGTTACATCTAATAAAATTTGTCCTGATGTAGCTCTTGTAGTAGAGGGGACTACATGTTCTGATGTGCATAATGTAAAGCCTTCAGAATATTCAACGGAATTGGGCAAAGGGGTCGCATTGACTGTAATGGATAGGACGGCAATTGTGGATAAAGAGTTGTTGCGATATCTAGAAGAAGTTGCAAAACAAATTAAAATAAAGTTCCAGTATAAAAAAACAATATCTGGAGGAAATGATGCAGGAAGCATACAACGGTCAGGAAGAGGGATAAAGGTAGCATCTATATCTGTGCCGTGTAGATATATACATTCGCCGGTGTCAGTAATGAGTAAGAACGATTATGAGGACACATTAAAACTTGCGGTAGCATTTTTAGAAAACATGAAATAGAAAAGGGGTAGAAACAATGCTAAAACTGGTAGAGAAACTAACTAAAGCCTTTGGTGTTTCAGGGGATGAAGAGAATATACGTGATGTGATAGAAAAAGAGATTTCTAGTTATGTTGATGAAATTAAGATAGATAGATTAGGGAATTTAGTTGCAGTAAAAAAGGGCACTAATAAAAAAATAATGTTAGCAGCGCATATGGATGAAATTGGTGTGATAGTAACCCACATAGAAGATAATGGATTTTTAAGATTTTCAATGGTGGGTGGAGTAGATTATAATGTGGAAATATCTAGTAGGGTAAAATTTAAAAATGATATAGTAGGTGTGATCTATTTTGAGGAGAAGGCAAACGATAATAATAAAGTGGCTTCATCGAGATATTTTATAGATATAGGTGCGAAAGATAAAGAAGATGCGAGAAAAATGATCAATATTGGTGATACTGCAAGTTTTATAGGTGATATTGTTGTCCAAAATGGTAAGATAATATCTAAGGCATTAGATGACAGATTAGGGGTTTTGGCATTAATAGAAACAATAAAGAAGAATGTAAAAACAGATAATGAAATATATTATGCATTTACAGTACAAGAGGAAGTGGGTGCTCGAGGTGCAAAGGTTTGTGCATATGATATTAATCCAGATTTGGCAATAGCAGTTGATGTTACAGATACGGGAGACACGATGAGTGATAATAATATGGATATAAAATGTGGGGCAGGAGTTGCAATAAAAATAAAAGATAGATCAGTAATAGTTAGCCCTAGGGTGAGAGAATTTTTAATAAAGATAGCCATAGAAAATAATATACCATATCAACTTGAAATTATGGAAGATGGAGGGACTGATGCTGGAGCAATTCACACGTCTGGTAAGGGAATTATAACAGGGGCAGTTTCTATACCTACTAGATATATTCACACAGTGTCGGAGATCTCAGATATTAGTGATATAATGAATACGATAGAATTATTATCTAAAGTGATAAGAGAATTTTGACAAATTGAAAGGACTAGAGTTATGCCATCGAAGGAAGAATTAATAGAAAGGTATAAAAGATTAAATATAGAAAAAATATTAAAATGTATAGAATATATAGAAGATGAAGATGTAAAGATGGAGAAGAAGATAGAAATATTCAAAGTAGCAATAATTTTGAATAAACTTAGTTTTGTTAAGGAGCTTTTAAATGAGGGTATAGACGCAAATGAGAAATTTTCAGAGGGAGGACTTCCACTGGGTTTAGCGTGTTATATAGGAAATATAGAAATAGTGAAGTTTTTGCTAGAAAAAGTAAATGATATAAATGAAGTAGATAATGAACAAAGAACGGCACTACACTGGGCATGTGTTGAGGGGAATAGACAGGTTGTGGAAATTTTATTACAAAAAGGCATAGATGTGAATAAAAAAGATCGAAAGTGCAATACGGCAATAAAAATAGCAGTTATCAATAATGATGAGGGGTTAACCAAATTACTGTTAGATAATGGAGCAAAAGTAAATTTAGTGTATCCTAATGGAGGAACAACTTTGCATATAGCATGTGCTCGAGGGAATTTAGAGCTAATTAATATGTTATACCAAAAGGGCGCAGATATAAATGCAAAGACTAAATCGGGATTGTCTCCACTTCATGTAGCAAGTAGTAAGGGGTATATAAAGGTAGTAAAGGAGTTAATTAAAAGAGGAGCAGATGTAAATAGTACTGCAGAAAATGGGGAAACACCATTACTTATTGCAAGTAGGCTATCTAATTTTGACACAGTAGAAATATTGTTGAAGAACGAAGCGTACATTAATGTAAAATCGCGTGATAATATTTCTGCATTACATTGGGCGTGTACTAAAACTGATATGAAAATGATAAAGTTATTGGTTAATAAAGGGATAAATAAAGATATTCAGTCTAATATATTAGGAGATACTGCGCTACATATATTATGTAGAAAAGGGTATGAAGAGGGGATATCTTTTTTAGTTGAAAAAGGAGCCAATGTGGATATAAGAAATTCTGGCGGGAAGATACCTATAGATATATTGTATGAAGAAAATTTATCAGATATAGCCTGTATTGTTGCTCCAAAATCCAATGCTATGAGCCCACGTATTATTAATTGGGCTATAGATGAGGAAAATTTAGAACTATTAAAAATAATGATTTCGAAAGAAAATTTATTGGAATTGGTTTTAGGGAAATTAGTAGCAAGGAAGAAAAAACATACGCTTAGGGTAATATTAAAAGAATTGTTAATTAGAGATGTGAATGTTAGTATAAGGAAGAGAATAGAGGGCCCTAATTTATCTCGAGAAAACTCTGCTAGCCTTTTAGGAATAGCTGTTGCGAACAATAGTATCGAAATTTCAGATATGCTTATGGAGTATAATTTCAAAAAAAATATTGATAGAGCAAGAAGGTTAAGTGATGTGTTGCATAATGAAGATGCAAATGAATTGCTTAAGGAGCCATTAAATATGGCTAGGAATATAATTAAAAAGAGAAAAGAGCAAAAAGAAAAATATTTTATGCTTGAGTTAAAAATAAAAAATGAGGAAGCTTATAACAAGTATAAATCAGAATGTCAATTACCTTAACTCTAGGGGATTGAGCCTTCAACCAAATTAATTTTTGTGAAGATAAATTACATAGTCTTATTAGGATAAACGATAAAATAATGATTGTCATTAAAGGGGAAATATGATAAACTATACTTTCAAAGGAGCAATTTATAAGAATTAGAAAGAGGGTTTTATTAAATGAAGCAAAAGGTAATATATTTAGATAATGCAGCAACAACTAGAATGAGGCAAGAGGTATTAGATGCTATGTTGCCGTATTTTATTGAAAATTATGGTAATGCTTCTAGTGTATATTCTGTTGGAAGAAAGAGCAAAGCTGTGTTAGATGAAGCAAGGACTAGTGTAGCAAAATCACTAGGAGCTAAAGATAGGGAGATTTTCTTTACAGGTGGTGGGTCTGAATCAGACAACTGGGCTATAAAAGGAGTGGCTTTTGCGAACAGATCTAAGGGAAATCATATAATAACTACAAAGATAGAGCATCATGCAGTTCTTCATACATGTCAGTATTTAGAAAAACAAGGATTTGAGGTAACTTATCTTCCAGTTGATAAAGATGGGCTTGTGTCGTTAAAAGATTTGGAAGATGCAATAAGGCCTACAACTATTTTGATAACTGTTATGTTTGCTAATAATGAGATAGGAACTATTGAGCCTATAAAAGAAATAGGAGCAATTGCAAAAAAACATAACATATACTTTCATACCGATGCAGTTCAGGCGGTAGGGCATGTTCCTATAAATGTTAGTGAATTAAATATAGATCTTATGTCTTTTTCTAGCCATAAGTTTTGTGGTCCTAAGGGAGTAGGAGGTTTATATATAAAATCTGGCGTAAAAATAGATTCGCTTATTCATGGTGGGGCACAAGAAAGAGGAAAAAGGGCAAGCACAGAAAATATAGCGGGTGTAATTGGTATGGCAAAGGCGTTAGAGCTTGCGGTAACAGAGATGGAACAAGAGAATAAAAGAATTTTAACATTAAGGGAAGAATTAATAAATCAAATTTTTGAGAAAATACCACATGTTAGATTGAATGGATCCAGAGAAAAGAGACTCCCATCTAACGTGAATTTTTCTATACAGTATATAGAAGGAGAATCGTTGTTGCTGATGTTAGACATGATGGGGATATGTGCGTCGAGCGGATCAGCGTGTACATCTGGGTCATTAGATCCATCGCATGTATTGTTGGCGATAGGTTTGCCGCATGAGATAGCACATGGGTCACTTAGATTGTCATTAGGTAGAGAAACAACAAAAGAAGATGTAGAAGAAGTTTTAAGAGTATTACCAGGTATAGTGGAAAGACTAAGGGATATGTCACCATTATATGATAAAGAAAAATAGAAGGGGCGATAATAAGGATGTATAGCGAAAAAGTTATGGATCATTTTATGAATCCAAGAAATGTTGGAGAAATAGAAAATGCAGATGGAGTAGGTCAAGTAGGAAATGCAAAATGCGGAGACATAATGAGGATGTACTTAAAAATAAAGGATGGAGTTATAACAGATGTTAAGTTTAAAACATTTGGATGTGGAGCTGCAGTAGCAACTAGCAGTATGGCGACTGAGCTTGTTAAGGGAAAGACCATAGATGAGGCTCTTACTGTAACTAATAAGGCAGTAGCTGAAGCGTTAGATGGGCTACCTCCAATAAAGATGCATTGTTCGAATTTAGCAGAAGAGGCTATAAGGGCCGCAATTAATGACTACAAAAAGAAAAATGGTATGCCAGTTGATGAAAAGGAATGTAATGGTTGTTGTAAGTGTAGTGATATATACCATTTAGAGGAGAAAGAGGATAATGCCAAATAAGAAAGTTATGATAGGAATGAGTGGAGGCGTCGATAGTTCTGTCGCTGCCGCTCTTTTAAAACAACAGGGTTATGAGGTAATAGGGGTGACTATGCGAATGTGGTCAATATGTGACGAGGAAGATGGAAGACCTAGCGCCTGTTGTTCGTTATCAGCAGTAGAAGATGCAAGAAGGGTAGCAAATAAGCTTGAGATAGATTATTATGTTATGAATTTTAAAGATTTATTTAAGGAGAAGGTTGTAGATACATTTGTGGAAGAATATCGCAATGGATGTACACCAAACCCATGTATAATGTGTAATAAGTTTTTGAAATTTGATGCACTATTGAATAAGGCAAAAGCTATGGGAGTTGATTATATTGCTACTGGTCATTATGCAAGAATTGGATATAATAATACTACAGGAAGATATGAATTAAAAAAATCTGCAACGAAGCAAAAGGATCAAACGTATGTACTGTATAATTTTACACAAGAGCAATTATCAAGGACGCTTATGCCTAATGGAGAGTACACTAAGGAAGAGATAAGAAAGATAGCAAAAGATTTGGGGCTATTGGTAGCGGATAAACCGGATAGTCAGGAGATATGTTTTATACCAGATAATGATTACAGAAAATTTATAGAGGATTATACGGGGAAGAGTGCGCAAATAGGAGATTTTGTAGATACCAAGGGAAGAGTGCTAGGAAAACATAAGGGTATTACAAATTATACTATAGGTCAAAGAAAAGGATTAGGGATTACGTTTGGCAAGCCTATGTTTGTTGTAGATATAGATGTAAAAAATAATAGGGTAGTGTTAGGAGAAGAAGAAAAGGTATTTAGTAAAGTATTAACGGCAAAGGATGTGAATTTTATATCTATAGAAAGTTTACACGGGCCGTATCGAGTTACAGCTAAGATAAGATCTACGGCTTTAGAGGCAGCTACAGTTATTTATCCATTGGAGGATGGACGGGTTATGGCTAATTTTGATGAGAAACAAAGAGCAATTACTAGGGGACAAGCAGTTGTATTTTATGATGGAGATGTTGTGGTTGGTGGAGGAATAATAGAGAGTGGGAGAATTTAATAGAAAGGGAAATTATATATGGGAAAAGGTATGTTAAAAATTTTTTGTGTATTGATAGGAGCTGTGGTAGCTTTTATCATCATAATAAGAGGTTTTGTGTTTTTTTATCCTAGTATAGGAAAGATCCCAAATAAAGAAAGAAGAGAAAAGTATGCGAAAAAAAGTGATTTATATTATGAAGATAAGTTTCATAATATAGAGGATACGATAGTTAAGGAACCTAAGTATGGTTCAACCAAATCACACGAGGTTGTGCCTACAAAGAAAATTCCTGTATGTAATATAAAAAAGTTCCCTAAACCGCAAAAGAATAAAGTTACTATTACATGGCTAGGACACTCCAGTATTATGATACAGATGGATAAGAAGAATATATTAATTGATCCAGTTTTAACTAAGTATGCTTCTCCATTTGGTTTTATTGGAGTAAAGAGGTTTAACGAATCACCTATAAAACTGGAGGATGTGCCAATAATAGATGTGTTGCTAATTTCTCATGATCATTATGACCATTTAGACTATAAAACAATAAAGAAAATAGATAACAAAGTTAAAAAGTACGTGGTACCATTGGGAATAGAGAGTTATCTAGAAGGGTGGGGAGTCGATGGCGAAAAGATAACCATATTGAATTGGTGGGAAGATGAAAAG
>JAGCXC010000089.1 GCA_017961515.1 Clostridiales bacterium
ATACTAGATCCAGATAGCAATTTTATATCTCCAGATGATGTAACAATTTGGCCTAAATTTATATCATCAATTGCAGTAAATTTAAATGTTGTATTAGCGGTATTTCTGTAAATATTATTTACTGTAGGTACAGTTGTATCGAGAATTATTGAGATCATTAATGGGACATAATTAGCATAGTTAGTTTTATACGTACCTCTTTCTATTCGGATGGATAGGGGGTATTATCTTTGTTATTAAGATCATATGTTGGATTAGCTATTGTACATATCCCCAATGTTCCAGGTGTATATGATGAAGTTGCCTATGCCTCAATCCCAAAAAAGAGCCAAGCAAGAGTAGTATTAATATAATTAATGCCTTATTGTTGCCCTTTAGGCATCGATATGCCTTTCCCATGACGTTGTTTTCGTTGCAGTAAAATTATCTTTTATCATGTAAACATTGCCCCTTTCATTTATTGTAAAAGTTACATCGTATGCAATATTTTTTTGTCTTGGTAAGGGGGAAGGTACAAAAATTTGTAAGAATAAATTTGTCTCTATAAGTGAGATATGATTAATTCACTCGTGTGATATCCTCTCCCATCTACACCTCAAATTTTTTCCATAAAATTCTCGGTGTGAAGCTTAAGGGATTACTTTTGTACTACTTATGCAAACAGGTAGGTTTCTTTGATAGCACTAATGTGCTAAGACAGCACGAGATAACCTTATAAACCCATGCGGTTTTTACTTATTATGTTAAGGCATTTACTATTCTCATACCCTCATTTTTTATATTTATTGTGAGCATTTATGAACTTACTTGTTTTAAGTTTAGAGATGCAACCTAAACAGTATAGCTTTATCATGATTCCACTTTTTACGTACTATATTGTATTTAGAGGCAAATACTTTTCTTATATACTTTATAACAAATGCAACACGATAATGTAACAAAAATACAGAATGTGCATTCTTATCTAATTTAATTACTTTAATCTCTTATTCACCTTACCTATAAAAAAAGGGGATAAATCGCTAAACGTTAGACAAAAATTATACTAAAGGATAACGACTATAGCAAAATAATTTGCCGTAGTCGCAAAAGGTGTATTTCGTAATTTATAGCAATATGGCATCAGAAAATTACATCAATTATTGAAGAAATCTTCCCCTATATATCCCAATGTTAAAGGCGTGACTTTATTTTTAGCTAATTTATTTATAAGATTTAATGCATTTTCCTTAACAGTTGTGATATTTATAATTGATTTTTCGGAATGAGTCGTAGTATTATCTACCTTTAGTATCTCAATTCCGTAGGTATTGTCACCATTATTTATAAGATGGTACTTTAGACTGAAATTTTGATCTTCATACACACCCGCTTCATTAACAGTAACTTCTTCTATAAAAAACATTTCCTTAGTCATAACATTTACCTCCTTAGTAATTCTCTGATGCCATTTACTATATTGAGTATTATATACCATAAAAATCCAGGAGTCAATAGAAAAAAATATATTTTTTTAAAAAATAAGGTAAAAAATCTCAAAATCTTGCCATCAACAAACCTAAAATGTAAAAAAAAGTATAAAAATTATTCAAATAAGGCAACTGTTATTTGACTAAATCAGTTATATGTGATTATAATGTAAAGAGTCAATGTGTAAACATTGTGTTAAAGAATGGAGGTATTAATAATGAAAAAAATAATTATTTCTATTGCAATTATATTGTTTGTAGGGGCATTGGGATTAAATTCATACATAAAAAGGGGTACATATTTAGTAGATAGTAAAGATGGACATATAGAAATTATAGCACAAAATGCCTGGAAAGGTTCTGGAGAAGGGAGCAGTATTATAATTATAAAGGAAGGAGAGAGGTTATTTGTAAAATCTGATATGGAAAAAGGTGCAATAAATATAAAATTATTTAAAAAAGAATCATATAAAATGGATAATGGAGATACTTCAAAGCTTATTGACGAACAACCCTATGAATTAATGAAAATGATAATTAATAAAAATAGGAATGTTGTATTTAATGAAAAATTTACGGATAAAGGAACTTATAAATTTGATCTACCTTCAGGGGAATATGTAGGATTATGTATATGTGATGAGAATTTGACAACAGGTAAGATTATAGTAACAGTGGAAGCAAAATAATATACGAGGATATCCCCCCTACCTACACTTCAAAATTTTTCCATAAAATTCTCGGTGTTAACCTAAGGAATTTCTTTTGCACTACTTATGTAAACAGGTAGATTTCTTCGATAGCACTAATCTAATTTTAAAAAACCAGTTAATTGTCAAAGTAAATGCAACATTTTTTATATTAGGGGGTGCATTTACTTTGAATATTATCTCTTATTATTTGACATAATCAGGGTGTAGAAAATGATGGACTATTGTTAAAAAAAATGATAAAATAAAAGTATGGGGTATGAACAATTCTTTAACAATTCAGAAAAATCTTAATAAAATCAATGTGTATTGCTTTTTGATTTAACTTGTGTTACAATTCCTTTATGAACTTAAGTTATGAATGTGATCGATTGTGCGTGATTGCAATCATACTGATTAAAAAGGAGTAAAGGGAAATGGATATTAAGAAAAAGGTTGCTGTAATTTTCGGAGGTCAATCAACAGAGCATGAGGTTTCTTTGGTGTCGGCTACATCTATATTAAGAAATATAGATAGAACAAAGTGGAATGTGGTAGCAATAGGAATAACCAAAGAGGGAGAATGGCTGTTATATGACGGAGATTTACAAAAAATAGCAACTGGAGAATGGGTAGATATAGCAAAAAAATGCACAAATAAATTTATTGCAGAACAGAAATATTGTAATACAATAAGAAATATTTTTTATTCCATAGGAGCAGAGACAAAAGAAAGTCCAATAGACGTGATATTTCCAATGGTGCATGGGAATAATTGTGAAGATGGAAAGTTACAGGGAGTTTTAGAGCTTTCGGGAATACCTTATGTGGGGCCTAATGTGTTGTCATCTGCAGTTTGTATGGATAAGGTTTTTGCAAAGATAATGTTTGAAAAAGCGGGTATACCTACATGCAAATACATAAGTGCTATGAGGGATGATATAAGTAAGGATAAAGATTTTATAGTGAAGAAAATAGAGAAAGAATTAGGTTATCCTTGCTTTATTAAGCCAGCCAATGCAGGGTCATCAGTTGGAGTGTCTAAGGCGTATAATAAAGAGGAGTTAATAAATGCATTTATTGAAGCTGGTAAGTATGATAGGAAAATTCTAATAGAGGAATTTGTAGATGGAAGGGAAGTAGAAAGTGCGGTATTGGGTAATGAAGATCCACAAGTAGCTGTATTGGGAGAGGCTATAACAGGTGGAGATTTTTATGATTACGATTTTAAGTATAATTCACCAGACTCCAAAACAGTTATACCAGCAGATATTGATGAAGAGACAAAAAGTAAGATACAAGCGTATGCTAAAAAAGCATTTATTGCATTAAATTGTGAAGTCTTATCTAGAGTAGATTTTTTTGTACATAGAAAAACAGGTAAAGTATTGTTAAATGAGATAAATACATTGCCAGGTTTTACGGACATAAGTATGTATCCGAAAATGTGGGAAAAGTCGGGAGTGCCAATTGGTCAATTAATAGATAGATTGTTAGAACTTGCAATGGATAGATTTAAAAAGGGTGAAATACAAATAACGAAATAGATTTGCGATATTGTTAAGATAGGGAGGGATTGAGTATGAATAAGGACGTTATTATATCGGTAAGAGGAATTCAGACATCCCCAAATGATAAAGAGGCAAATCAAATGGAACTTGTAACAGAGGGCAAGTATTACAAAAAGGGTAATAGCTACTACATCACATACAAAGAAAGCAAAGTAACAGGTATGGAAGGGACTACAACTATGGTGAAGGTATGTGAGGATGGACTGGTTACGTTGATTAGGTTTGGTACTGTGAATACGCAGTTTATGTTTAAAGAAGGGAAAAAGTATACATCGTATTATGATACTATGTACGGTACGTTCATAGTTGATATATTAACCAAGACGGTTAGTATCGACGTGGACGACAGAGGAGGAGATATAAGAGTTGATTACAATATAGCTATAGATGATAATAAAAGAGGAGAAACAGATTTTTATATAAAGATTAGGGAGGTAGCCAAAGGGCAATGATTAATTATGTAAAAAACTTGAGAGAAGAGATAGTGGGTTTGATAAAGAAGGCTTTAGAAAAATCTATTAGAACTGAGGAATTTGAAAATTTTGAGTTGGGTGATGACGAATTTGTTGTAGAAATACCAAAAGAGAAAACAAATGGAGATTTTTCTACTAATATTGCAATGAAGATGGCAAAGAAGGCAAGAAAGGCACCTAGGGTTTGTGCAGATATAATTATTAGAAATATGGAGATTGAAGGATCTAATGTGGATCGTGTGGAGTGCGCGGGTGCAGGTTTTATCAATTTCTACTTAAAAATGGATTGGTTATATGATGTGTTGCGTATTATACAAAAAGAGGGTTGTAATTACGGTAAATCAAACATTGGTAATGGCAAAAAGATTATGGTTGAATTCGTTAGTGCAAATCCAACAGGACCGTTACATATGGGTAACGCAAGAGGTGGTGCATTGGGAGATCTTATTGCTGGAGTGTTTGAGGCGACAGGTCATGAAGTTGTACGAGAATTTTACATAAATGATGCAGGAAATCAAATAGAAAAATTTGGGGTATCTTTAGAAGCGCGCTATATCCAACAGATCAAAGGAGAGGATGCAATTTCATTTCCTGAAGATGGGTATCATGGAGAAGATTTAATAGAACACGTAAAGGCCTATATAGAGGAGTATGGCGATAGCTTAATTAATGTATCGGAAAAAGAAAGACGGAAAACGCTTGTTGATTATGCGTTGCCACGTAACATAAATATGATAAAAGAAGGTTTGGCAAGATATGGTATAACATATGATGTATGGTTCTCTGAGAAAACGTTGCATGATTCCGGGGAGATAAAAAAAGTGGTTAAGACGTTGGATGATACTGGTTATTGTGTAGACAAGGATGGTGCAAAGTGGTTTAAGTCACCCATGTTGGGTGATGATAAAGAGGCCGTGCTAGTAAGGAACAATGGCGTTGTTACATATTTTGCAGCTGATATAGCATATCACAAAAATAAATTTGTTGACAGAGGCTTTGATAGAGTAATAAATTTATGGGGTGCAGATCATCATGGACATGTTGCAAGGATGAAAGCAGGGATTGCGGCGCTTGGTATAGATCCAGATAGATTAGATATAGTGTTGTTTCAGTTGGTACATTTGTATCAGAATGGTGAGAAAGTTAGGATGTCTAAAAGGACAGGGAAAGCAATATCATTAATAGATTTGTTGGATGAAGTGGGAAAGGATGCAGCAAGATTTATCTTTAACACAAGAGCATCAGGTAATCATTTGGATTTTGATTTAGATTTGGCAGTCAAAAAGTCTAATGATAATCCAGTATATTATGTTCAATATGCGTATGCTAGGATATGCAGCATACTTAGAGTGTGTAAAGAAGAAGGTATCGTGCGTGTAGATTTAGATAAAGTTGATTTATCGCAACTTAAAAATGTTGAAGAAATAGAATTGATCAGGGCATTGGCAAGATATCCTGAGGAAATTGAAATATCTTTAAAGACATTGGAGCCAAGTAGATTAACAAGGTATGTGCTAGATGTAGCAGGATTGTTTCACAGTTTTTATAACTCATGTAGAATAAAAGATGAGGAAGATACTGTAAGACAAGCAAGATTAGTGCTAGTAGAGAGTGTAAAGATAGTAATAAAAAATGTTTTGGATTTATTAAAAATTTCAGCGCCAGAAAAAATGTAGTGTACAATAAAAGATGAAATCGCTATTCTCTTATTGGAAGAGAGTAGCTTGCGTTTTTAAAAAAATAAGTAAAGGAGAATAGGTGATAAAAGTGTCAGTTAAATATATTTTTGTTACAGGAGGAGTTGTATCAGGGTTAGGGAAAGGAATAACGGCGGCTTCTCTTGGTAGACTTTTGAAATCAAGAGGAGTTAGTGTTACGATACAAAAATTTGATCCATACATAAACGTCGATCCAGGAACAATGAGCCCTTATCAGCATGGAGAGGTTTTTGTTACGGAAGATGGAGCAGAGACCGATTTGGACTTAGGTCATTATGAGAGATTTATAGACGAAAATCTTACAAAGTATAGTAATGTTACTACAGGTAAAATATATTTATCGGTTATAACAAAGGAGAGAAAAGGAAACTATCTAGGAGATACTGTGCAGGTAGTGCCTAACATTACAAATGAGATAAAAAGTACAATTTACAAGTTAGGGAAGGAAAAAACAGAGGTAGTCATAACAGAAATAGGGGGCACAGTTGGAGATATAGAGAGTTTGCCATTTTTGGAGGCAATAAGACAGGTAAAGGCAGAAGTTGGAGCTGACAATGTTATGTATATTCATGTAACATTGGTGCCATATCTAGCTAAATCTGGAGAACTTAAGACTAAACCTACACAACATAGTGTAAAGGAATTAAGAGCGTTAGGAATACAGCCAGATGTGATTGTGTGTAGAACAGAGTATGAATTATCGAGAGAACTAAAGGATAAGATAGGTTTATTTTGTAATATTGACGGTAATAGCGTAATACAAAATTTGGATGCGGGAAGTTTATACGAAATTCCTTTGATGTTGGAAAAAGAAGGATTGGCAAAGATAACAATAGATAAACTAAAATTGGATTGTAGGGAGCCTAATTTATCTGAATGGAAAAAGTTGGTTGATATGCAAAAGGGATTGAAACATAAAGTGAAGATAGCCCTTGTAGGTAAGTATGTTCAGTTACACGATGCATATATAAGTGTTGTTGAGGGATTAAAACATGGCGGGATTTGGAATGATGCGGAAGTTGAGATAGAGTGGATAGATTCGGAAGGTATAGAAAAAAATAATGTGGCAGAGATATTAAAAGGTGTTGACGGAATTATAGTGCCAGGAGGATTTGGATATAGGGGAATAGAAGGAATGATACTTGCAATACAGTATGCAAGAGAAAATAAGATACCGTTCTTTGGAATATGTTTAGGAATGCAAATGGCAGTAGTAGAGTTTGCACGAGATGTATGTGGATTAAAAGATGCAAACAGTTCTGAATTTACTAACAATACGAAAAATCTAGTTATAGATTTAATGCCTGGACAAAGAGACTTGGATGAAGTAGGAGGAAGTATGAGACTTGGCGTGTATCCATGTAAAATTAGCAAAGACTCAAGGGTATATGAGATGTACCAACAGGAATTAATATATGAGAGACATAGACATAGGTATGAGTTTAATAATGAGTTTAGAGATATGTTAAAAGATAATGGCCTTGTTGTGTCGGGAGTATCGCCAGATGATAGATTAGTTGAGATTATAGAGGTAAAAGATCATCCATGGTTTATTGCAACACAATTTCATCCAGAATTTAAGTCTAGACCCAACAGAGCACATCAGTTATTTAGAGGATTTATTGCTGCAGCAAGGGAATTCGGAAAAACCAGATAGATAGAAAAAAGTAAATTGGGAGTTATTTTTTTAATGCGGTAGGTGAGGAGAAATTAAATATAAAAGATTTATGTTTCTAATTAGAGGTCGGATTTATTTGTTTTAAGTCGGCGATGGTTTGGATTAATGTTGGATCATCGCTGAAGTTCTCTAAAAGTTCGTTTAATCCATCAGAAAGAAGAGGTATGATTTCTTTTTCTTTATCAGATAATTCTTCTATTTGTGAATATTCTAATAGTAGTTTTGCTGCATCAATATATATACGGTGTTGAATATCTAAATTTATGTTTAAGTAAGATAAATCTTTTTGGGATAAGATTAGTACAAGTGCATTTTTATATGAGGCAAGTGCATTAGCTAGTTCTCCTTTTTCTTTTAAAGAAAGGGCGTTTTTTTCATAAGTTAATATAGATTCTGTTGTGCTAATATTGATTTTAGACTTTATTTCGGGTGTGGAAAATTTGTAAATAGCTGCCCATAATAATATAAAAACAACTATTATTTTCCTCAGTTTAGGCCAGTGCTTGTAGATACACCGGAATATTTTGTATAATGTATAAAAGATTTTGTTTAATATTCTTATAAACGTATTCATTTAAAAACCACCTTTTTATGTATCGATTATTTTGATTTCTATTACTATATTATACTAAATTAAAATTTTTGCAAGTAGTGTAATTTTGTGTTAGAGGTGTTTATTCAAAAATTTAATTTAGTTTGCGTATAAATTTTGGTTAGTATGTCAATAATTAAATTAATTAATAGACATTAGGAGGAGACTTTTGTGAAAAAAATAATTTTAGTTGTTGGGGTTATTTTAGCATTGATAATAGGGAGAGTGTCTAATTATTCGAAAAGTATAAACACAGGTCTTGCGAGTAATATGATACGATTACATGTTGTGGCTAATAGTAATTCAACGAATGATCAGATACTTAAGCTTAAAGTACGAGATAAAGTATTGGATTACACGAAAGTTTTATTACGGGATAGTGTTAGCATTGATGATACACAACGTATAATAAGTCAGAATCTTGGAAACATATCAAATTTCATAAAAAAATATATGGACGAAAATTGCATAAATTATAATGTTAAGGTACAGCTAGGAGAGTTTCCTTTTCCAACCAAGGCATATGGTGATGTGGTGTTACCTGCAGGATATTATCAAGCGTTGAAAGTTTTAATAGGAGAAGCGAAGGGGAACAATTGGTGGTGTGTACTTTTCCCGCCATTATGTTTTGTTGATGCAACGCATGGTAGGATAACCGACGATGTTAAACAAAAATTAAAGCAGGATCTAACAACTGAGCAATATGATATAATTACAAAAACAAATAAAACTAATGATATTCCTATTAAGATAAAATTTAAGGTGGTGGAGTTATACCAAACGTCAAGAGTAGCGATAACAAAACTTATAAATAGGGGTATAAAGTGCTAAAATTTGATTTAATAGAAAGCCGCACACTCATGACTCTAATCGTGAGGCTGATCTAAAAGAACATATGTTTTTTAGGATAATTGTTTACGATGACGCAGATCCATAAATATTCTTAAAAATGATAGTATGATGACATATATTTCAAGACGTCCTAGTAACATGCATGCACAAGTGGTTAAAAGTATTGGTGTTGGACACGAGCTACTTATTATACCAGAAGAAATACCAGTACCACTTAATGCTGAGGCTACTTCGAACATTGAGTTACTGATAGAGTGACCAAAACATGTGAAAATAAAAGTTGCGATAAGAAAAATAAATAAATATAAAAATATAAAACTGGAGACTTTTCGTTTTTCATATTGATCAATTGCCTCATTCTCTCCATACTTGTTTACTGTGTATACGCGCACAATTCGTCTAAAAGAAGTTTTGTCGAGTATATTCCACCACATCTCTTTTAAAATAATAATCATTCGATACTGTTTAATTCCCCCAGATGTAGATCCAGTATTTCCTCCAATCAACATAAGAATAATTAGACATAAAAATAAACTTGGTGGAAGCAAAGGGAATTTAGGTATTGTTTGAAATCCCGTAGTTGTTACGGCAGATACTACGTTAAATAATGTGATGCGCAAAGAATGTAGTATGGAAAAATTAAAGTGTTGGCAAAGGGAAAAACAAAAAAATGGTATAACAGTGAAAAATAAAAAGATATTAAATTTTGTTTCACAGTGCAGTAACACTTTTTTAAAGTTTAGTTTGGTTATCAATACGTGAATTAAAAAACCTGTGCCGCCAAGAAGCATAAGGGAAATAGCGACTAGCTCAATAGGAATACTATTAAAATAACTAATACCAGCTGATTTAGTCGAAAATCCACCTGTAGACAAAGCAGCAATAGCATGATTTATAGCATCAAACCAATCCATACCAAAATAAATAAAGGCTAAAGTACCTAAAAGTATATATAATGAATACACACTAAGTATAAGACGAGATGTTTTAATTACGTTGGGCAATAATTTCTCAGAGTGTCCCTCTGTTCCATATAGTCTCATGCCATAATAGCTCGATAAAACGGTTGATACAACGAGAATAAGTCCAACACCACCTATAAAAAGACCTATGCTTCTAAATAGCAAAAATATACGTGGTAAACTATCTGAATTCATGACACTAAGACCGGTTGTAGTATAAGCGCTAGTTGACTCAAATACTGCTTGAATAAAAGTAAAATTCTTTGTCAAAATAAAGGGAATAGCACTAAGAAATATCAGCAATAACCACGAGAATACTACAATAATTGCATCGTGATTTCGATTTAGGGGTGCTGTATCTTTATTTCGAATAAGTTTCATCAAAATATATCCTACTACAAAGCAAGGAATGCTTGGTACTACGAAACAATAAGCATAACAAATTTCTTCTGGGTATGTAAATAGAATAAGTAGAGGTAGAAGTAAAACTACACCAATAACCAAAAGCATTGCTCCAAGATAACCAAATACTAATTTATAACCTGATACTGTGTCTTTTTTTGTCATGTCAATTTGTACCTCCAGAAATAATATCAAGAACTTTTTGCTGATCCGATGGAGATGATATCACAAGTAGCTTATCGTTCGGGAAAACTACAGTGGATCCATTAGGTACGATCATATTATCACTTCGTAGGATACAGCTTACAATTATTCCATGAGGGAATTTTATGTCAATCAATCTCTTATTACATACAGGATAGGAAGGATCAACAATCATTTCAGTAAGAATTATTTTGTTATTTTCCAACGCAAGTGTAGCAATGAGATTCTCTATAGTAGAAGCTTGTTCAATCATATTAGATACAAGGTACGTTGCACTAATAACAGTGTTTACGCCCAAAGCTTTAAAAAATTCAACGTTACTAGGATTAGAAACAACACAAACGGTTTTTTCTATATTATAAACCTTTTTTGCTAGTTGACAAATTGCTAAGTTGTCTGCATCGTTGTAACTTAGAGCGATTAAAACATCAAAGTTTTGTATATTTGCACCGTTTAATGTATCTTGTTTGTACGGGATACCATGAACAATAGGTATACCATGATTGGACGCTAGGTATTCACAGTATTTAATATCTTCATTTATTACAACAAGGGTATGTTTCTTTTTTAAAAAAGAACCTATTAAGAAATCGGCTTTAGTTTTTCCGCTAGCAATTACGATGTTCATTTATTTTCACTTCCTTCAACTTTTAGTCGTAGTCTTTCAAATTCAGTAACCGATAACTTAAATGGATAGATAACATTGATGTTTAGACCTTCCAATAAAACTTCGTTTTCGGGATTGTTCATACGCATGTAAACATGTTCTGTATTGTAAATTTTTCTAGCGATCTGGCATAACATACTATTAAAATTATCGTTCCCGGTACAGGCAACAAAAGTTTGAACTCTTTTTAAACCTACTCGCTCAAGAGAAATAATATCGTACGCATCAAGATTAACTTGATAGCCAGAGAATTTCTCAGACAAGTTGCTAAATGCACCCGGATCACGATCTACAATAACGACATCATAATTATCATCGTAAAGTATAGAAGCTAAGCTGGATCCAAAACGACCGGAGCCTATAATAATAGCAGATTTCTTCTTTTTTATATACATACCAGACATCACTTCCTAATTAGATAAAAATTTATTTAATCAAATTCAGTGTATTATAGTATTTAGTGATTGTCAAGTATTTCCTCGGAATGATAAGATTTGAAAAAGGTATCTGTACATAAATTTTTAATAAGGAGTTCTTTGAAATTTTTTGAAGAACACGATTTAAACAGTTCAACAAAAATATTCCGAGAAAACATTATTGTAAGAGGACCTAAAATAAGTCCCATAACACCAATTAACTTGAATCCAACATACATACTCATTAAAACAATAAGCGGATGAAAACCTATTTGTGTGCTTAGAATTTTTGGTTCAGTTAAATTCCTTATGATTAAAATAGACATATAAAGGAGAAGTAAACCGCTACCTTGGTATGGTGAATCAAAAATGAATTCGTATATTCCCCAAGGGATTAGGACTCCACCAACTCCAATCAATGGAAGTAAATCTAATATGAAAAATAATATACTAAGAGTTAATATATTTTTCATACGCAATATAGAAAAACCTATAATTACTTGGATAGTGGTAATGGATGCTATTATTAATTGAGATCTTATGTATGCATTAGTGGCGGAAAATGATTCTGTTTTTATAATATGGATGAATTTTACTAGCTTTTTTGGTAAAGTATTTCGAACGCTAGCAAATATTAATTCTTTGTCGCTTACGAAAAAGTATGTTGAAACAATTGTAACTAAAAAGAAAATAAACGCGTTAGGTAAAGATATAGCAGTATTTACAATTGTTTTTACAATCACATCAAGATAGATAGATAAGCTATTTGATATTTCTAAAAAAGATTTTTCAACGGATAGAGTGATTTTTTCAGGTAAAGAGAAATAAAAGTCAGAAGCGTATGATGTGAATTTCTCGATGTTCTTTGTTATTATTTCGGAGTACATAGGTATATTATGGGATAAATTCGAAAGTTCTAATATTATTTTAGATACCCCTAAAAATAGTACCCAACCTAATAAAAAAAACACAGCAATTAAACATACAAAAGATGCAATTTTTCTGTTAAATTTAAGTTTTTTATTAAAAAAATTTACAATAGGGTCAATTATTAATGAAATTATAAAAGCTACGATAAAGGGAACAAAATAAATACTTATGCGAACAACAAACACCATTATTAGTGACACAAAAAGTATTTTCAAAAATAGGAATATAAGTTTTTTGATGTCAAGGTTTAAAAATATGTCCATAGATGTAAGACTCCTTTCAATATTATATATATGATCTTTCGTGCAATGTAGTTAGTAACTTAAGTAGCAATTTACAAATGTTAACATTATATGCCAACAACGCACAGTATACCACTTGGTATTGTTAGACTCATCTCATCTTACAGATATAGAAGGAGGAGATCCCAATAATTGAGACCTCCAAATGAGTTTCAATAATATGGTGAGCCATCCGCGACTCGAACGCGGGACACCTTGATTAAAAGTCAAGTGCTCTGCCACCTGAGCTAATGGCCCCCATGGCTGGGATAGCTGGACTCGAACCAACGAAATGCCAGAGTCAAAGTCTGGTGCCTTACCACTTGGCTATATCCCATCGTACTGGGGTGAATAGTGGGAGTCGAACCCACGACCTCCAGAGCCACAATCTGGCGCTCTAACCAACTGAGCTATACCCACCGTAAACCTTTCTACCAGTCGTGTCGAACACAATTGACATCATACAATACTTTTCTTTAAAAGTCAATACTTTTTTTAAAAAAATATTTCTGGAAAAAGACAACAATAAGTTACCTAATTAAAAAATAAAAAATGTATTGACAAAGTTCATTTTAGGTGATAGACTATAGCATGTAGTCAGGAAATGCAAGCGGGTGTGGCGAAATTGGCAGACGCGCTAGACTTAGGATCTAGTGTCTTCGACGTGGGGGTTCAAGTCCCTTCACCCGCACCATAAATTTACCGTAAACCAAAGGCTCTGTAAGAGGGGTCTTTTTTTTATTCGAGCTTGATATTTTTGAAAAAATTGTGTAAAATGTCTATTGAGAAGTTTATTTTAGGCATGGAGTATAGTGAGAGAATTGGAAAACAGTTGATAAATTAAAATAATACTTAGCGGGGTTTTGTATATGATAAAATTAATTGAGAAAGTAATAGGAAGCTACAGTGACAGAGAAGTAAGGAGATTAAAAGGCACAGTAGATAAAATAGAATCGTTAGAACCAGAAATGGAGAAATTGTCTGATAAGGAATTGAGGGGTAAAACAAAGGAATTTCAGGATAGAGTAGAAAATGGAGAGAGCCTGGATGATTTGTTGCCAGAGGCTTTTGCTGTAGTAAGAGAGGCATCTAAGAGAGTTCTAGGTTTAAGGCATTTTAGGGTTCAGTTAATAGGAGGTATAGTTTTACACCAAGGACGAATTGCTGAGATGAAGACGGGAGAGGGTAAAACATTGGTTGCGACACTGCCAGTGTATTTAAATGCACTTACAAAAAAAGGTGTTCACGTTGTGACAGTCAATGATTATTTGGCTAAGCGTGATAGTGAGTGGATGGGTAAAGTTTATAATTACCTTGGGCTTAGTGTAGGTCTTATTGTACATGATTTAGATAATCAACAAAGAAAAGAAGCATATGATTGTGATATTACGTATGGAACAAATAATGAATTGGGATTTGATTATCTTAGAGATAACATGGTTATATATAAGGAGGATATGGTTCAGAGGGAATTGAATTACGCAATTGTCGATGAGGTTGATAGTATATTAATTGATGAAGCGAGGACTCCTCTTATAATATCAGGAATGGGTGAGAAGTCTACAGGACTTTATGCATTGACAAATACTTTTGTATCGGAATTGAGAGCGAAGGTTTATAAAGAGACTGATGACAAAAAATTTGATGACGAGGTTAAGGAAGATTATATAGTCGATGAAAAGGCTAATACAGCTACGTTAACACCAATTGGAGTAAAAAAGGCAGAGGAGTTTTTTCATATAGAAAATTTATCTGATCCGGAGAATTTGACAATTTCTCATCATATAAATCAGGCGATAAGAGCTTATGGTCTTATGAAAAATGAAAGAGATTATGTAGTAAAAGATGGAGAGGTTTTAATTGTTGATGAGTTTACAGGTCGTATAATGTATGGTAGAAGGTATAGTGATGGATTACATCAGGCGATTGAGGCAAAAGAAGGAGTAAAAATAGAAAGAGAGAGTAAGACCCTTGCTACAATAACATTCCAAAATTATTTTAGAATGTATCATAAATTATCAGGTATGACAGGAACAGCACAAACAGAAGAGAGTGAGTTTCAAACTATATATAAATTGGATGTTGTGTGTATACCAACCAATATTCCGGTTGCTAGAAAAGATTTGGATGATATGGTATACAATAATCAAAGAGGTAAGTTTAATGCTATAGTAAATGACATAATGGAGTCAAATAAAATTGGTCAACCTGTGTTAGTTGGAACTGTATCAATAGAAAACTCAGAGTTATTGAGTGACTTCTTGAAAAAGCATGGTATAAAGCATAAGGTATTGAATGCAAAATATCACGAAAAAGAAGCAGAGATAATAGCGCAAGCAGGGAAATTAGGTGCAGTAACTATAGCTACCAATATGGCTGGACGTGGAACAGATATAGTTCTTGGTGGAAATCCAGAGTATATGGCTAAGCAAGAACTTAGAAAAAAAGGATATAGTGATTATTTGATAGTGCAGTCTACAAGTTATAATGAAACAGATGATGAAGAAATATTGGAAGCTAGAGAACAGTATAAAAAATTATATACAAAATTTAGGGAAGAAACCAATAAAGAACGAGAGGAAGTAATAAAAGCTGGTGGATTAAAAATAATTGGAACAGAACGTCATGAATCAAGGCGTATAGATAACCAGTTAAGAGGTCGTGCAGGAAGACAGGGAGATGTTGGTAGTTCCAGATTTTATATATCATTCGAAGATGATCTGATGAGATTATTTTGCCCAGAAAGAGTAGTAAAAATGATTGAGGCTATGGGATTTGATGAGGATCAGGTTATAGAACATAAATGGTTGTCTAGGGCTATAGAGAATGCGCAAAAGAGAGTGGAAGGTAAAAACTTTAGCATAAGAAAAAATGTATTGCAGTTTGATGATGTAATGAATACACAGAGGGAAGTTATATATAAACAGAGAAGACAAGTGTTAAATGGAGAGAATTTAAGGGAATATTATTTAAAATTGATAGAATCTATTGTAGATAATATTGTTAATGCGTACTGTTCAGAAGAGACACATGCGGAGTTATGGGATTGGAGAGGTATTATATTAAATTTTGAAGGGATCTTTTTGAATCAAGGTGAGTTTAAAATTGATCCAGAGGAGCAGGTTAAATTTACTAAAGAAAGCTTAAAGGACTATTTGGTTGAAATTGCGATTAAGAAATATGAGCAAAAAGAGGAAGAAATTACTCCAGAGCTTATGAGAGAGTTTGAGCGAGTTGTTTTGTTAAGAACAGTTGATGAAAAGTGGATGGATCACATAGATGCAATGGATCAGTTGCGTCAAGGAATATATCTTAGAGGATATGCGCAGAGGGACCCAGTTATAGAGTACAAATTTGAAGGCTTTGAGATGTTTGAAGAAATGGTAAAGTCCATACAGGAAGAGTCGATAAAAATAGTGATGCATTCAAAAATTCAAAAGCCGGAACAAATTAAAAGAGAGCAAGTAGCCAAACCGGTAATTGCTGTCCATGGAGAGGAGGAAGAAGTTACTAGGAAACCAGTTGTAAAGACAAATAAAGTTGGTAGAAATGATATGTGCCCGTGCGGAAGTGGTAAAAAATATAAGCAATGTTGTGGAAGATAATAATTTGAAAGACGTATAAGGTGGTAAAGAATTCTTTACCACCTGGGAAAGTCAGATTCATTTCAAGAATATACTTAATATTTTTTGTCCTAGAGATCAATTTTCCGTAGAGTTCAGAATATTCAGATATAATTAAGCTAAAGATAGGAGGAGATTGATATGTCAGAAAGATCAAATAGGGGGAATCATTTTTTTAATTTTTTAAGAAAACTTTTTAGATCTATGAGTGATATTATAAATAAGAGATCGCCACTTATGAGAGCGATTAGAAATTGTGATGAAAGTAAAATTGAAAAGTTATTAAGAAAAAGATATGAATTACTAGATGACGTGGATAGAAAAGGTAATACAGCTTTTATGTATGCAGTAGAACAATATTGTAAATATAGAAATGAATCAAATGAGAGAATTTTAGATCTTTTAATTTCAGTTGGTGCTGATATAGACAAAGCAAATAATAAAGGAGAAACAGCGCTTATAAAAGCAGCTCAAAAATTAGATTATGATATGGTAGAGTATTTATTAGAAAAAAATGCGAATGTGGAACTAGAGGATAAATACGGGAAGAAGGCTATAAATTACGTTGGAAGAGATGAAAGATTAATGGTTTTATTAGGAGACAGAAGTAAGGAAGCAAGAAATTTACCGAAAGATATAACAGAAAATTATTTTGCAAATGAAGGAACAGGGAAAATATATGGATTGGACTGGGGAAGAATAGGAAAAAAACTTGATACAACAGGATTGGAAGAACAAATAAATCAAGGTTGGATTGATGAAAAAGTAAAAGAAGAGAACAAGGAAATGGGCAATTTGGGTATATTTGCTGAAGAAAGAAAAGTTGATGCAACAGGAGTGGAGAAAGAAATAAATCAAGGTTGGACTGATGAAAAAATAGAAGATGAGGGATATTTTTCTGATGAAAAAGAGAAATTTCGGATTGAGAAAATTGATAAAAAAGGAAAGGAAAGGGATAGGTAAAAGACCAATTAAGAAAAAGCTAGAAATGGTTTGCCGTCACAGTAATCTGTGGCGGCATTTTAGATATTGGATAAAAATTTTTGCCATAAATAGATAAATAAGGTATTGGCATTCTGAGAAAAATATGATAATATTCTATGTAGTCAGTTTGCTAAAAGAAGGGATGGTTGTTGTGACGAGTGATAATAAACTTAAATTTTATTCTGTAGGTGAAGAAATTGTAAACTCAGTAACTCATGGCGTAGGATCATTGTTAGCGATTGCTGCGTGTGTTATACTGATAGTAACGGCGGCAATGAAAGGCGGAGCGATGAGAGTGGTTAGTGCATCTGTATATGGTGCGACTCTGATAATGATGTTTACGATGTCTACTTTATATCATGCACTTACAAATGATAGAGCCAAGAGAGTATTTAGAGTATTTGATCACACGTCTATTTTTTTGTTGATAGCTGGAACATATACACCAGTTGCATTAGTTACGTTGAGAGGGAAAATTGGTTGGACCGTATTTGGGATAGTCTGGGGAATTTCATTAATTGGAATTGTATTGAATGCTATTGATATAGAAAGATTTAAAAAGGTGTCAGTGCTTTCGTACATCATAATGGGGTGGTGTTCTTTACTTACATTTTATCAATTGCTAAAAACAATTACCAAAGGAGGAATAATTTTTTTAATAGTAGGTGGAGCCTTATATACAGTAGGAGTAATTTTTTATAAGATGAAGAAAGTAAGGTATATGCATTCAATATGGCATTTGTTTGTGCTAGGGGGAGCTATTATGCACTATTTTTGTATACAGCTGTATGTTATATAGAAATTTTTTAAGGAGATAGATGATAATGAGAAGTAGTCTTAAGAACGTAGAAATTTATAAAAAAGAAGGAAGAAGGATAGCGAGAGGAACAGGAAGGAATAAGCCAGTTAAAATAAGAGACATAAAGGAAATGATGAAAGATACTGTAGAAAAGTACAGTGAGCATGTGGCTTTTAAGTATAAAAAAGAAGGAAGACTGGTAAAAAAGACGTTTTCGGATTTTGAACAAGATGTAAACGCCCTAGGTACTAAGTTAATTAATATGGGACTTAAGGATGAAAAAGTGGCGATTATAGGGGGCAATAGTTATAAATGGAGTGTGTCCTATATGGCTGTTTTAAATGGAGTTGGAGTGGTGGTCCCATTAGATAAGAGTTTGCCACAAGTGGAAATAGAGAACTTGATTAATAGGAGTGGAGTTAAAGCTATATTTTACAGCAAAGATTATCAAGAGATAATGGAAAACATAGCGTCAAAAATGGATATTATAGATTACTATATAAGTCTTGATGAAAAAGATTTAACAAAAGATCATTTTTTAAGTTTTGACTCTTTGGTGGAAGAAGGAAAAAAACTTTTGAGTGATGGGGATAGAAGTTATATTGATGTTATTATAGATACCCAAAAGATGTCGGTGTTGCTTTTTACATCTGGTACAACTAAAAAGTCAAAAGGAGTTATGCTGTCACATAGAAATTTAGCATCTAACATAGAATCTTTAACAGGCGTTATAAGATTTAACACAAAGGATGTACATTTATCATTATTACCGATACATCATACGTTCGAGAATACAATAGGTTTTTTATTTATGTTTCATGAGGGAGCGTGTATAGCATATTGTGAAGGGATAAGGCATATTGCAAGTAATCTTAAAGAGTTTGATGTTACAATATTGTTAGCTGTTCCAGCGATATATGAGGTGATGTATGAAAAAATTATTGAGGGGATTAAAAAGTCAGGGAAAGAAAAACTTGTTAATGTAATGATGAAATTGAGTAATATATTGTGTTCGTGTGGAATAGATGTAAGAAAAAAAATGCTTAAAGCAGTGATTGATAATATAGCTCCTAATATTAGATTAATGGTTAGTGCAGCAGCGCCAATTGATAAAAAAATAATAAAATTTTTTTCATCACTTGGTATAGTATTTTTCCAGGGATATGGTTTAACAGAGACATCGCCGTTGGTAGCGGTGAATACAGAAGATAATTTAAAAATAGGAACAGTAGGTCCTCCAGGATATAATATAGAGGTAGCTATAGATAATCCAGATGAAAATGGGATGGGAGAGCTACTAGTAAAAGGTGAGAATGTTATGCTAGGGTATTATGATAATTCAGATAATGAGAATATATTTACACATGATGGGTGGTTTAAAACAGGAGATATTGCTATAATAGATGAGGATGGATTGCTAAAAATAACAGGTAGAGAGAAATCGATGATAGTATTTACAAATGGCAAAAAAGCATTTCCAGAGGAGTATGAGGAAATGTTAAATAAGATAAAGGGAGTAAAAGAATCTTTTGTGTGGGGCGATAAATCAAAAGAAGGTGCCGTGCAGATATGTGCAAAGATTGTGATAGACGAAAATCAAGACGAAAAAGGTCTTCTTGATTTAGTGGAAATGAGGATAAAAGAAATAAATAAGGATTTACCACAGTACAAGATAATCAGGTATTTTGTTCTGACAAAGAAAGAATTAGTTAAGACTACAACATTAAAAATAAAGAGGAATATAGAAATTTCACACATGAATGATTATCTAGAAAAGAATAATTGTAACATGAGAAAACTAAATAGAAGTATCATTCAATAGGCCAGAGGTATAATATTTAAGCTTAAAGGAGGACAAGGATATGCAAGAGAATTTATGCAAAAAAGAGAAGACTGTGTACACAAAAGAGTTAATTGTAGAGGAAATGAGAAGGTTGGCAGAAGGAAGAGAGGAGCGTATAGGAAAACCTGAGTACGAGCAAACAGTTTTTGAAAGATTGTACATAAAAAGTAAAATTGGTATAATACGTGAAGCTTTCAAGAAAGAAGTAGAAAAAACAATTAAAAGAGTTAGTGAGATACACGAACTTGACAGGAAGTACGTAGAGGAGTACATGTGTAAGCTAAGGGAATTGAATGGAATGTGGCTTAGTACAAATGATAAATTAGAAATGGCAGTAGATGAAGAGTTTGATTTAAATATATTAAAAAAAGCGTCGGAGGACATGTGTGAAATGGCATGTGCGATTGAGACAAAAGATTTTCGCACATATAATATGTTGCCAATATGGGATGTAGAAAGGCAGACTATGGGTTTACCTTTGGCGATACAGAATTACGAACTTGTGATAGACGATTATTTGAACACACTTGGATCTGAAGGGATGAAAAAATTTAAGAAAAATTTGGAGGGGTATGCTACGAGAGAGAATATAGATTCCAAATTTGAAAGATGTTTAGAGAGAGCTATCAAAGATCCAGGACCTAATATAGATTTAGCGCTTAGATACATAAAGGAAGGTGCATATGTAGATTTAAAGCTTGAGGGAGAAGGATTTGATTTTCCATATAAGCCTTGTACAGCATTAAGTTATTTGCTTATGAAAAAAAATAAACAGGCAGTTGTAAATTTATTAAAGTATGGTGCGAATGTGAATTTTAAAATAATAACCGAGCAAGGAGAAACGTTTATACCAATTGTGTACGTGATGAATGAAAGTGAAGATTATGATCTTGTGAATTTAATGATTGGTAATGGGGCAAGGATAGATAAAGAATTTTTGGGAATAAATATATTAGAGAAGGCGTTGCAGACAAAAAGTAGTTCATTGATTATGAAATTATTAAACGATGGTATAGATGATTATAAAGATGGAGAAAATATTGCAAAGTTGGTAAAAAATTATTTGATGGAGGCTAAAGATGAAGAGGTAATAGTGGGCTTGTATGATCATGATATAATATCATTAGAAGATATGGTTAAAATATCTAAAAGTAATAACAATGCTATTCTTACAGAGGTTGTTTCAGGCTTAAAGAGTAGACTTAGCTTAAAGTCGGGAAGGTCTAAAATTCGAAAGCTAAAGGTGAGTAGAGAGAATCCTACAAATTTAGGATTAAAAGATAGAGGTTGTTTTAGATTTAAAAGGGATATTAAACGTATTCAGGATATTGGTTTAATTAATTTATCGAAATGTAAAAGGGAACATAAGATGGAAAAGTTTTTGAATTAGTGATACTTAAAAGATGTAAGGGAAAATGGAAAGTAAATGTATCCGATCGATTGTTTGTGTCACAGTTTGAGACAAAATAATTCGCAAAAAGGTGTATGTAGTATGTATAAAGAATTGTTAAATGAGTTAAAAGAGTATAAAAGTATATTAAAGACTATCGAGGACAGGAAATTTCCTATTAGCATATCTGGGGTTTTTGGTTCACAAAAGTCTCACATGATTTATTCGCTGACTAGCGCCGTGTCACAGAAGATAGTGTATATTGCATCTAATGAAGTAGAAGCTTTGCATATGTACAAAGATTTGGAGTTTTTTTTAGATGAAGGTGTTGTGCGGTTTGAATCTAGAGAAGTTGTATTGTATGATTTAATGGCGAGAAGTAGTGAAGATATACATAAGAGAATTAAGGCATTGGAGAAAATTGCACTGGGAGACTTCAAAATTTTAGTAACAAGTGTTGATGCTATAAATCAGAAAGTCATACATAAAAAGAAATTGTTGGATGCTGTAATTGAAATATCTCTACAAGATGAAATTAATTTGCAAAGATTGATGGAAGACTTAGTAAGCATTGGGTATGAAAAGAGCGATTTAATAGAAGGACCAGGGCAGTTTTCTGTGCGTGGATATATTATAGACATATTTCCAGTAGGGTATGATGCTCCTATTAGGATGGAGTTGTTTGGAGATAATATAGATTCAATAAGGCTTTTTGATAAAGATAGTCAGCGTTCGATAGAGAGTATAGATAACTTTAAAATTTTGCCAGCAAGAGATCTTTTTTATAAAGAAGATGAAAAAGAAGAAATTATTGCAAGAATGGCGGAAAGTGAAGGCGCTAAAGAGTGTGTTGCCAGGGCAAAGGATGATTATTTGTATTCTATTCAAGATAAATTTTGGGCAGATATTGCGACGGCATCAATATTTGATTATTTTGATGCCTCTGTTATTTTGTTTGTTGACGATATTAACAAATTAAAAGAGCAAAGCGAGACAACTAAGAGATATCACGCAGAATTAGTTAATACATTTTTTGAAAAAGGTATTATCACTAAGTCAAGTTATAATATTATATTTGGATATTATGAAATTGAAAGTTATATTAAAAAAATGGATGTTGTGTATCTTAGTCTGTTTGATGTACCACAAGAAGGAAGTATATCGTTTCAGATGCCGGCAAAACAAATTTCGTCCTATAATGGACATATTGAAATGTTTATAGATGATTTAAAAAAGCTTAAATCTAGTAGACACCGAATTCTTGTGATGTCCAGAGGGGAAGAAAAGGCAAAACATCTTTTGGAGATACTTGATACATATGATATAGAGGCAATTTACAAAGATGACTTTGATTACAAAGTAAAAAAAGGTCAAATTGTTGTAACTAGAGGAGCATTAAATGCCGGATTCGAATACCCATCAATAAAGTTGACTGTTATTAGTGATGCAGAAATATTTGGTGCTTATAAAAAGAAGAATAGAACAAAGATGTTTAGAAAAGATACAAAAGTGATAAGCGTGTTTACAGATCTTAAGATAGGAGATATAGTTGTGCATCGGGCACATGGGATAGGTAAATACATTGGTGTCGATCAGCTAGTAGTTGATAAAATACGTAAAGACTATATCAAGATAGAATATCAAGATAATAATTTTTTGTATGTACCTATCAATCAGTTGGATTTGATACAAAAGTATATTGGACAGGATATAAAGAGTCCTAAATTAAGCAAATTAAATGGAAAAGATTGGACGTCTCTAAAAAAAAGAGTTAAGGAGTCAGTACAAGATATAGCGAAAGATTTAATAGCATTGTATGCAAAACGCGAAAAAATAAAAGGATTTCGTTTTTCTAAAGACACAGTGTGGCAAAAACAGTTTGAGGATATGTTCCCATATCAAGAAACAGATGCGCAACTAAGAAGTATTGAGGAAGTAAAAAAAGATATGGAGTTACCGCGTCCGATGGAGAGATTGCTTTGTGGAGATGTTGGCTTTGGCAAGACAGAGGTAGCATTACGGGCTATGTTTAAGGCATGTATGGATGGGAAACAAGTAGCTTATTTAGTTCCAACTACAGTATTGGCAAGGCAACAGTATACAAATTTTATTGAGAGGATGAAAAGTTTTCCTGTTGAAGTTGAGGTGATCAATAGATGCAAAAGTGTAAAGCAGCAAAAAGATATATTAAAGAGAGTTGCTAGCGGTGAGATAGATATTTTGATTGGTACACACAGGATTTTGCAAAAAGATGTGCGGTTTAAAAATCTGGGTTTACTTGTTGTCGATGAGGAACAGAGGTTTGGAGTAAAAGATAAAGAAAGGATTAAGGCAGATTATAGTAACATAGATGTGTTGAGCCTTTCAGCGACACCAATACCGAGGACGTTGCATATGTCGTTGTCGGGGATAAAGGATATTAGTGTTTTGGATGAAGCGCCGAAAGAAAGGTATCCAGTGCAGACATATGTGTTAGAATATGATGAGGACTTAATAAAGAGTGCTATTTTAAAGGAGATATCAAGAGGTGGTCAAATTTTTTATCTTTACAATAATATACAAGGAATTGAGACTAAACTTGCCAAAATAAAAAATATGATACCAGAGGCCAGAGTAGCAGCTATTCATGGTAGGATGAATAAGTTGGATTTGGAGAATACAGTTATAGATTTTTTGGATGGTGAATACGACGTACTGGTGTGTACTACAATTATCGAGTCTGGGGTTGATATGCCAAACGTAAACACGCTTATAGTTGAAGATGCTGACAAGATGGGCTTGTCGCAGTTATACCAAATAAGAGGAAGAGTGGGCAGATCAAATAAATTAGGTTATGCGTATATAACGTATAGTAAAAATAAAGTTTTAAGTGAGGTGTCAGAGAATAGGCTAAAAGCAATACGGGAGTTTACTGAATTTGGATCAGGTTTTAAAATTGCAATGAGAGATATGCAGATACGAGGAGCTGGGGATTTAATAGGAGCGAGGCAGCACGGGCATATCGAATCAGTGGGGTATGAGATGTACACAAGACTTCTCGAAAATGCAATAAGGGAACAACAGGGAGGTATTGTGGATGATGCTGATAGAGAAATAGTGATAGATTTAAATGTAGATTCATATATCGATAATAAATATATAGTTGATATGTCGCAAAAAATAGCGATGTACAAAAGAATAGCTGCGATAAGGACAAAGGATGACGCAGATGATGTGTATGATGAATTAATAGACAGATTTGGTAGTGTGCCCAAAGAGGTGGATAATTTAATACAAATTGCGCTACTTAAGAATGAAGCGGTGAATGCGGGAATTAACCTGGTACGACAGAATAAGGATGTTGTGATGTTAAAATTTGATGAATGCAAAATAGATGTTGCAAACATAGGGAGAGTTATAGTACAATATCCAAGGAAGCTATTACTTGCAGCAGGGAAGGAACCGTACTTAACATATAAAGTGACAGATGTTGATGAGAATTCGCTGGTGGTAAATATTAAGAGTTTGTTACAAAATATCAATAATGTACAAATATGATTAAATTTATATTATAATGTAGTATATACTTTGTTTGTAAAAAAGGAATTAGAAAAGATTTTTTAGTAGATAGTGTGTACCAATGTTTTGTACAGTTATTGTGGATAGAGAAGTGTAAAAAACAAAAGAGGGTGATCAATTTATGGAGTCAAAAAAAGGAATAGTATTGAAAATTTTAGCGTTTGCGTTGGCAGTGGCATTGCTAGTAGGGCTTGTATTTGGTGTGGCATACGCATACAAGACAAGAGAAGCAGTAGGTACAGTTGCAAGTAATCCAATAAGAACAAATGAGTTTGTATTTATATTAAAGACAGTTAGAAGTACATTAGAACAGTCAATGCTAGCACCAACAGCGACAAAGGCAGAAAGAGATAGTTTTTGGAGTTCAGTAGTGGAGGGCAAAAAAGTAAAGGAAATGGCAGAAAATATTGCATTAGACGAAGCCAAAAAAATTAAGATTCAGTTAATCAAAGCGAAAGCGAATAATATAGAACTTACAAAAGAAGAAAAAGCAAAGAATCAAAAAGAAGTAGATGAGACGATACAAAAGCTTGGTGGAGAAGCATCAGAGAGGATACGTAATATTTACGGAGTATCTATTTCAGAGTATAAAAAAATTAGAGAAGAAATGAGCTTGGTGAAAAAATATGCGGATTTTGAGAGAGCAAAACTTGAGATAACAGACCAAGAGATAGAGGAGTTTTATAATAAAAATTATGAAAATCAAGATATAGTTACAGTAAGGCATATTTTATTGTCAACTATAGATAATAAGCAACAACAGTTGCCGGATGATCAAGTTAATGAGGCAAAGAACCTTGCCAATGAATTGATGGATAGAGTAAAGAATGGAGAGGATTTTGCTCAGTTAGTAAGAGATAATACTGCGGATATACCATCGAGAGATACAAAAGGACAATATACATTTAGAAAAGGACAATTTGTGCCAGAGTTTGAGGCATGGGCGTTTAATAGTAAGCCTGGAGATATTGGTGTGGTTAAGTCTGATTATGGATTCCACGTAATGGTGAAACCTACATTTGATGAGCTTAAGGAAGAGATAAAAGAAAGAGTTTTGGATGAAAAATATGCTGTTATGCTAGATGAATGGGCAAAGATTTCGATATATAATATCAAAGTGAATGAGAAAGCATTACAGAATGCTCGACATATAGTTGAGGAGTAGAGATAGAAAAAGATAAGATAAAAAGAGGAATGCCGAATAGACATTCCTCTTTTTATGTGATGAATTTTTATTGTGTTGGGGGTGATTTGTCGAATTATGCGATATTTTAAGCTAATGGAAAAAATGATGTAATCGATATAAAGTTTATAATGAATGGAAGGAGAGGATATAAAATGATAAGCAAAAAAGAGGGAAGAGCCGCAACAGAGCGACAGTGTTCGGGGGGGCAGAACGGCGCACAGCATGTAGTGTAAAAAATAAATTTAAAGCAATAATTGTACCAATGTTGATGGGTACTTTTTTTTACGCCTTTTTTAGGATTGAGGCATACGCAACTTCACCATATACACCTGGAACATTGGGAATATGTACAATAGCTAACCCAACATATGATCCTAATAATGAAAATAATGTACCTCATCCATCCG
>JAGCXC010000090.1 GCA_017961515.1 Clostridiales bacterium
AAAGCGAACGTAGGTTATTCATATTCAAAAACAATTTCCATTGTTCCTCTTCATTAGCTCCACTAGAAAATCTTCTTAAATGATGTATATCATTTGCTGATGTTATCCTTTCATGTTGTAAACATTCATAACAAATTGGATTTTCTTTGTAATAAACATCTCTCATTCTCTTCCATGCTAAGCTATTGTAGAATGTTGCACTATTGAATGTTTCACTACATATCCTGTCTACATGCTTAGGCCTAATCCTGTTTTTGTTAATCGTCGCCATATATGTCTCTATTCTTTTTGCTATACCATTGTGTCTGCTTCTTACTACAATACTTCTTATTGCTATCACCTATGTTGTATTCTTTTACAGGTTCTAAGTTCTTTACTTTGTAGTATTCTGCTTTCACATAATCTAATTTAAGCTCTATATCAAATATAGTCCTTAATATCTTTATAGCTTTTATTGTCCATTCTAACACATACTTATTGCCTATAGGCATGTCATGGTAAGGTATTATCCCACTTACTTTAAGTTGTGTCTTTTCTCTTAACAACAAAAGTTTGTTGTAGTCTACAACATCAATATATGTTATAGCTTGAGGATATTCATCTATCATAAGGTCTATATAATGTATGTAGTGCAACAACAACCTAATCCATCCCTCTCTATCATAATGGTGTTCTATGTTGTTATTGTCATTTATGCATTCCTCAGCCCTTACTTGGTTAGCCATCAATGCAGCATAAGAATACTCATCTACAAACTCACAATTGTTCCTTGATGGTCCTATAGCTGGACGGTCAAACAAAGTTCTCATTATTCTTCAATATATAATTTTGTGTTAGTAGGGTCATCCATGTTTGATGGCTCTTGAATATTTTGTAAAATCTTTTCCTTTTGTTCCTCAGTTAATATTTCTGAAATAATCATATTTGTTTAATGTTGTTTTTATTCATTTTAAGGGACTTTCTGAAATAGATATATAATTTATCATCTAATTTGTTAAAGTGTCTCCTGTGTCATCTTTTTATTAGCCATGCCATTTATACATATTTCCAGTAGAATAACAATAGACTGGCTTTTGTGATAATCTGCAAATTTGTTGTGCTTCTTGGTCATTGCTTTCTATAAACAATAAATATTTGTTGTCTTTGTAATGTTGTGCTTTATAGTATGCAGGTTGTGTCAAAGCTCTAATTTCTTTGGATGCTGAAGGAAACATAAAAAGGTCTTTACATTTCACCTTGTTAGTGTCTAAAAACCTTCTTGTCTCTCTTTCATATTTGTTTAGTCTATAAGTGCAAATACTAATTGGATTATTTGATGGAGTAATTGGTATGTGCAACTTTATAGGGTTTAGCAAATAATTCTCATAAGCTTCAGTGTTTATGTCACAAGGAGGGTCAATACACATTACACCATCTAAGTCATACAAGAACTTGAAATTCCAATAATTGTCTAACAAATTATATTGGTATAAAGCAACAGGCATTTCTGCGTTGTTCAACACTTCTTTCCTTATGTCAACTAATGCAATGTCTGGTTTATATACCTTACAAGGTCCTTCTAAATATATGCAAGCTGATATGAATATCTTGTCTGGGAATGTTGACTTAAGTGCCTTCACATGTTCTATCATGCTTCCATTATAGCAGGAGTCCTCTAATATAATAAATATATTAGAATTATTATGTTCAATTTGACGATGTCCATGATGATAAAACACATGTTCTTGCCCATTGTTGTCAATAAACTCATTTATTGAGCAAACACCTATATGAAGCTCTTGAGACAATAATGTAGCTGCCATAAGTCCTGAACGAGGTATTCCAATTATGCCTTGTGGATTAAGTTGGCCTATCTTATAACTATTAAGCCTTATGTCATCAAACATCTGCTTTATAGATATATATTTCATACTCTTTTATATAGAGCTAAAGCTCAATTTTCATATATTTATGAATAATAATAATGTATTCTATATAAGATAGATAAAAAATTTATCAGATTTCATCGCAACAAAAAAGCCGCATTTCTGCGGCTAAAAAATTATGCATAAATGATTGAAAACTCAATGGAAAATGGCTTTAGAAATTGTGGATAACCACCTGTAAACAACAATTTGCAAAAAAACTTAAAGTTATGAAGATTTTGGAATCTAATGAATAAGTGATTTAGAACCTTAATGTATGGAAGAAACAAATTGCCATTTTCCATATTTAAATATAGAAACTTTTTGGCTTAGGTGTCAAACTTTTACCTATCTTTGCACCATCATTTTAAAAGTATGTAATATGACACATTATGAGATAGACAACTTAGCTAAGTGTGAGATGGTGTTAGTGAAGGCTGACACTATAGAAGAAGCTAAAAAGATAGCAAAAGACACACCATCATCAAAA
>JAGCXC010000091.1 GCA_017961515.1 Clostridiales bacterium
ATGATTATCTTTATACTGTTTACTTTTCAATGTCCATTTCCTCTGCCGTCTTTCGACTGCTCTAGTACTATATCATCTTTTACACCTTATGTGCAAGGGAATATAATTACTATATTGATCGGTTATATCAATTTAAGTCTCCGTTACATATAAATTCCTCTTTTTATCTTCCTTTATCGCGAAATATCATCTTGTTGTGTTAAATAAAAAATTATGGTACACTAATCCAAAGATTAATAAGTATTTTTAAAAATCGATTATTAGCTACATAATTTAAAATTCAAATATGGAGGATGTTGTGCAAAAAATTATAATTGATAAAAAGTATGAAAACAAAAAACTTGATAAGGTAATATCTATGTTGTTTCCCAAATTGTCTTATAATTCACTTTGTAAGGCATTTAGAAAAAAAGACATTAGAGTAAATGGCAATCATTGCAAATCATCTTATATTGTCGCTTCAGGCGATGTGGTTTCTATATATATAATAGATGCTATTTTGTTTGGTAAAACAGAAAATTCTGATATGTCGCACTTCTTTGACATAGTATATCAGGATGATAATCTTCTAATTGTGAATAAAATGCAAGGTATCTCTGTACACAACGATTCAACTAATGACAATTACACACTAATTAACATTATACGCAAAAATTTGGCCCTGCCTAACGCTATGTTGTGTCATCGTTTAGACAGAAATACTGGAGGTCTTATACTTATTGCTAAAAATATACAAACATTAGATTTATTGACCAACAAAATAAAAAATAACGAAATAAAAAAATATTACAAATGTTTAGTATATGGCAATCCTCATAATAAGAAAGCCACTCTTCATGGATATTTATTCAAAAACAAAAAATTAAGTCGTGTATTTATAAAAGATACTCCTTCTAAAAATACTCTAGAAATAATAACTCGCTACAAACTATTATCAACATCACAAAATACTTCTTTGTTGGAAATAGAATTATTGACTGGACGCACTCATCAAATAAGAGCACATATGTCACATATTGGTCTTCCTATTATAGGAGATGGTAAATATGGTATGAATAAAATAAATAAACAATTTTCATACAAATTTCAAGCTTTGTGGGCATATAAAGTAATTTTTAAATTTAGTGATAATAATCATCTATCGTATCTAAACAACAAAGTCTTTGAAGTTGTCCCAAATTTCGTCTAAAAAACAAAGTCAAGGGGCTTCTCATCGCCTTCTTGACCTTTTATTTGTCTATACTCCTATAAATTGCTGCACTAATATTTTCCCATACACAGGACTATCTACTATACCAAACCCCACATAGTTGAAATTTTTGTTTAGTATATTTTCTCTATGTCCCGTCGAATTCATCCAAGCATTGAAAGCACCTTCAACACTTTGGTTTCCCGCAATGTTTTCACCAGCACTTCTAAACGATATTCCAAACTGCCTCATCATATCAAATGGCGATCCATATGTTGGTGATTCATGATCAAAATAATTTTTGTCAACCATATCCTTTGCCTTGGCTATTGCACACTTTCTTAAATTCCCCTTAAAACTCAGCTCTGACAAACCTGCTTCACGTCTTGCTTTATTCACTAAATCCAATAATCTTTTTTCTTCATCTGTAACACTCACTTTTTCCGCTACAGGTGTAACAGTAGGCGTAATACTTGGAGTCGTCGTTGGTTTAATAATTATCTCTGGTGTATTTTCATCACCTATATTTAAATATTTACCGTACACAAATCCACTATACGCATTAAGAGGTTCATATATGGCATACCAATCGCCTACTCTTCCCAGTACATTTATACTCTCACCTTTTACCAAAATAGTTACGACTGGATATCTAGTCGACGGACCACATCTTACATTCAATCCATCCGGCATCACTACTGCTCGTTCAAAACTCATCATATCAAATTTATCTTGATTTTCCGCATACGACGAGGTATTTACACCAATACACGTTGCTCCTATAAATAAACAACAAATTACTAAAATAATAAATATGAATTTTCTTCTCATTCTTCTAACCCTCCAGTTATTATGAATTCACATTTATTATTGACAATAATTATTAGTTTTAATCACTTATGTGTCTTTTAATGCACCAGATATTATATCATATGCTCTATCTATAGCATCACTACATGACAACTCACTTTTTTCCTTTTCTTCTCTTAATTTAAATTCAACTATTCCTTCATTTGCTTTTTTACCCACAACTATTCTAACAGGATATCCTATCAAATCACAATCCTTAAATTTAACACCTGGTCTCTCATTTCTATCATCTAAAACAACTTCAACACCTTTATTAGCTAATTCATTATATATCTTCTCGGCTAGTTGATATTGTGTCTCATCTTTTACATTAACTGGCACAACAACAACATGATAAGGCGCAATAGCAATTGGCCATATTATACCATCTTCATCATGATTTTGCTCTATTGCTGACGCTAATGTTCTATTGATACCTATGCCATAACACCCCATAATCATTGGTATCTCTTTGCCATCTTCATCTAGATATTTACATTCCAAAGCCTTACTATACCTTGTTCCAAGCTTAAATATATGTCCTACCTCAATACCTCTTATTAATTTTATTTTACCTTTACACTTAGGGCAAACATCTCCATTAGTAATTGTTCTTATATCCATGACAACATCAGCACTAAAATCTCTACCGTAATTTACATTTTTTAAGTGATGCTTTGTTTTATTGGCTCCAACAACAAAATTTCTCATTTTGACAACTTCATTGTCTACAATTAACTGTACTCCATCTAGCCCTATTGGCCCTGCAAAACCCACTTCTGCTTTTGTTATCCTTTCCACATCTTCTGCACTTGCCATCTCTAAATCTATACAATTTAAATAATTCTTTAATTTGACCTCGTTTAGCTCTCTATCTCCTCGAACCATTACCGCAACAAATTTTTGATCTGCTTTATATATAAGAGTCTTCGCAAATTCCTTTGGACTACATCCAAAAAATTTTGTAAGCTCCTCTATTGTTCTAGAATCCGGTGTATAAACTAGTTCCACATTTTTTAATTCTACAGTAATATCACAAGCTTCGTCTGGCACGCACACAGCTTTCTCTATATTTGCAGCATAATTACATGCATCACAACAAGCTATTAAGTCTTCTCCTACTTCAGACTTAACCATAAATTCCTGTGATCCCGATCCACCTATTGCTCCTGAATCTGCATCAACTGTGGTAAAATCTAACCCACATCTTTCAAAAATTTTTTCATACGCTTTCTTCATTTTTTGATAAGACATATCCAAACCAGTGTCATCTCTATCAAAGCTATAAGCATCCTTCATGATAAATTCTCTAGATCTCATAACCCCAAACCTAGGTCTTCTCTCATCTCTATACTTTGTTTGAATCTGATACAACGTAATAGGCAACATCTTGTAGGACTTTACCTCCTGCCTAACTGTAGTTGTAAATATCTCCTCATGCGTTGGTCCTAAACAAAAATCACGTTCATTCCTATCCCGCAATTTAAACATATCAGCCCCATATATATCCCAACGTCCAGATTCTCTATATACTTCAGAAGGAAGTAATGCCGGCATGAGCAATTCACATGCGCCCGCTTTTTCCATTTCCTCCCGCACTATCTTCTTAATTTTCTCTAACGAACGCACACCAAGCGGCAAAAAACCATATATACCAGCCGCTACCTTTCTCATCATTCCTGCCCTTAACATAAGTTTGTGACTCGCTATCTCTGCTTCTTTTGGTGTCTCTCGTAATGTTGGTACAAACATGTCAGACATCTTCATAAAAACGCTTCCCCCTTAAACCCTCTAAAATTTACATCACTATAATACTTTCTTTTCTCCCTTTTGTCAAATTTTCTTTCGTAATGTGAGGGCACTTTAGAGCATTTTATTTATCTCTTTTTTAAGCCTTGCTATTATTCTTTTTTCCAAACGCGATATATAAGACTGCGATATCCCAAGCATATCTGCAACCTCTTTTTGCGTTTTCTCATAGCCATTGGATAAGCCAAAACGCAAGTCCATTATTCTTTTTTCCCTATTCGTCAATTTTTGCATTGCTGTATTTAATAATTCCTTTTCCACTTCATCCTCTATCTTTTTATGAGTTACATCATCATCAGTTCCCAATATATCTGACAGTAATAACTCATTCCCATCCCAATCAACATTTAGTGGTTCATCTATTGATATTTCAGATTTTAATTTGCTATTTCTTCTAAGATACATAAGTATCTCATTTTCTATACATCTTGATGCATATGTTGCTAATTTTATGTTCTTATCGGGTCTAAACGTGTTTATAGCTTTTATTAATCCTATACTTCCTATTGACACCAAATCTTGTACATCTATTCCCGTATTTTCAAATTTCCTAGCTATATACACAACTAATCGCAAATTTCTTTCTATTAATATTGATTTAACGCTTTTATTATCGCTAGAAAGTTTTTTTAAAAGCCTCCCCTCTTCATCACTTGATAGCGGTGGCGGCAATATATCACTACCACCAACATAATAAATATCCACTACTCGTTTTATCTTCCTTATAACTGATACATACACTCCTAACACAATTTCCCTTAGTCCAATACTTTTGTTGATTACAACTTTCCCCATATTATTTCACTCCTTTACTATTGTGTAAGCATATTATATAATTCTAACCCTATTAGTGCTTCATAGGAATTACTGCTTGTTAAAATTTCTTCATATATTGCAACCACTACATTTGTAAATTCTTTTGTATTCTCTTTGTTCGTAATTTTTATATTATCCGCTTTAAATCCCAATAACATCCCATTTTTCTTCCCTAGCGAATTAAATGGAATTAATCTAAATCTTCTAAACCACTTCGATCCAAGCATAGTATCTGTCACAAACTCTAAATCATCACTCATAGATTTATAAAATATATTTTGTACCTCGGGGGGCAACAAATCCCGTACTGATCTAAATTCCGCCACAAGTATTGGCCTATCACTTAAAGGATCACTTAAACTTGCTCCTGTATCCAAAAGAGCATTTACGCTTACTCCCTTATTATCAAAACCTATATCTATAGGCACTATAAGCTTTTCTTTTACGCTCTTGGTCTTTATATAATCTAGTATGACTTTTAATATCAAACTCACAGTTAGTACAGATTTTATAAATAAAGAGTTTTTTGAATTCCAGAACATATACACTACTCCATTTTTCACTATTCCACCACTTTTATTAAGGTAAATAAAGAAAAACATTCCTCCCGCTAAAACAAAGGTCGCAACAAAAAAAATGCAAACGCACTTAAAAAATTCGCTCACATTTATTGGTGAAAACGCTATCCATACCATAATAATTGACAATAATACTTTGCACATAGCTGTACACAATATGTCTATATTGGGAAATATTATCATTAAAACTACATATAAGGCGCCCACAATCCCAGCCAACAATAACCTCATGGACAGCACACTTTTGTTTAAGATTCTCTTAGTAAGTAATAATATTATGTAATTTGCCAACAAATTTTCCATGAACAGTATATCCACGTATATATCCACTTCTATCCTCCTAGTGAGTTTGACTTATTTTTAGTCAATTTTGTGTGCCAGATGTGAATACACTTAAAGTAGCACAAAGTACATATTAACATCCGTGCACATTAGTGTTAAACCTAAGTCGAGTCTTTACCTCTTACTGTTTACAAATAGAAAGACATCTCCGACTAAGATATATACATTATATACTCCTATATCATGGAAAATTTGTCATTTTGTGCGCATGTGCTAAGCATCATCTTTTTGCTTTAGGGGAAAATGCTATCGATACTAAATATCCAAATATAATTGCCGCAGTTATCCCTATCGCACTATTTTTTACTCCACCTGAAAATGCACCCAATATCCCATATCTATCTACATCCTTAAATGTTCCTTTCGCTAGATTATAGCCAAACCCCGTTAGTGGAATAGTAGCACCTACTCCACCAATCTCTACTATCTTTGGATATACACCCATTAGTGTTAAAAATACTCCCATTGTAACAAATATAACTAATATTCTTGCTGGTGTGAGTTTCGTTTTGTCTATCAACACTTGCCCTATCGCACATATTAATCCACCTATTAAAAAAGTAAGTACGTACTCCTGCATCAAAATCACCTCTATATATTGTTTGTTATACTAATCGCATGTGCTATCCCTGGTATAGACTCACCTTGTAGCAACATCTCTGGGCTTAAAAGTGCTCCTGTGGCTACAAATAGAATTTTATTTATATTGCACTTTGACATTTCTTCTAAGATATAACTTGTCAAAACTGATGCAGAACAGCCACATCCGCTTCCGCCTGCATGTGTATCCGATTTTTCTGTATCAAAAATTAACTTACCACAATCTTTTAGTCTATCACCTATGTTTAATCCTTCTCCCCCCAATATGTCCTCGCAAGCATTTGATCCAATCTTTCCTAAATCCCCAGTTATAACCATATCATAATAATCATCCTTTAGCCCTAGATCCCTAAAATGGTTTATAATTGTATCTGCTGCTGCCGGTGCCATAGCTGCTCCCATGTTATTTGCATCCTTTATTCCTAAATCAATTATTTTACCAGTAGTTATATGTGTCACATATGGCCCAATCCCCTGCTTATCTAAAATAACCCCGCCTGTACCTGTTACTGTCCACTGAGCTGTTGGAGTCCTTTGTGTGCCAAACTCTAGCGGGAACCTGTACTGCTTCTCAGCTGCACAAAAATGGCTAGACGTCATACACACCACACTTTGCGCAAAATCTCCGTCCACCACCATAGCACCCAAACTTATCGCCTCCGCCATTGTTGAGCATGCACCATAGAGCCCAAAAAATGGAATCTTGCTATCTCTTAGGGCATAATTTGATGCTACACACTGATTTAACAAATCTCCTGTAAATATATAATCAATGTCGCTAAAATTTTTATTGGCCTTCTTCAAAAGATTATCAAGATTCATCTTAAGCATCTTACTCTCTGCCTTTTCCCAGCTTTTCTCTCCCAACATCTCATCTTCTATTATATTATCGAAATATCTTCTTAAAGGCCCTAGTCCCTCTTTGGGACCAACTGTACTAGAATATGCACCTATACTAGGAGGATTTTTTAACGCTACTGTTTGTTTGCCCACTCTCTTGGTCATATTTTTACCACCTTTTAAATTAAATAATATATTATTCCCGCTATAACTGACGACGTTATACCATATACCAATACTGGACCTGCTATACTAAACATCTTAGCACCAACACCCATAACATATCCATCATTTTTATATTCAATAGCAGGCGCCACTATGGAATTGGCAAAGCCCGTTATAGGCACGATAGATCCTGCTCCAGCAAACTTGGTTATCTTATGATACACATTAAGTCCCGTTAAAATTGCTCCTATTAATATCATAATTAATGTAGTAACTCCACTACTTATCTCTTTTGATGCACCTGTTTTTTCTATTAAATTTGTTATAAACTGACCAACTACGCATATAGTACCACCAACCCAAAAAGCATGTAACACATTTATCACTATCTTTGAATTAGGTGAAATGGTGTATATATAATCTTGATATTCTTTATTTGTAAATTTATTACTCATTTTCTCTCCCTCCTTTTTTTATCTTTCCCATTTGTACAGTATTTTAACACGCAAAATATTTTTAACTGTATGCTAAAAATTTACAAAATATATAGACATATCTGTTGTATAAAAGTTAGTGTAGCTTGTATTTTTACATATGGGAGGATGTTTTTCGTGAAGATAAAATTTTTAAAACGCGGCAACACATTAATTGTACACCTATGCGGTGAACTAGACCACCATTCTTGCGAATACGTCAAAAGAAAGCTTGCGTGCGAACTCATAAAAGCTGGCACCAAAAATCTTATTTTTAACATGGAGCAACTAACATTTATGGACAGCTCCGGTATTGGAATATTAGTTGGACGAATAAAAGAAATACAAAAACTTCAAGGGAAAACTGCTCTTGTGTACCTTTCTAACTCTGTTCGCAAAATTCTTGAACTATCTGGAATTTTACAATTAGTAAACGCATATGAAAATATTGATGAAGCTATTAAAACTATGTAACTTTAAAAGGAGAAATTCTAATGCAATTGATTAATGAAATGAAAATAGAATTTTTAAGCAAGTCCAATAACGAAAGTTTTGCCAGAATTGTCACTGCAGGATTTGTCGCCTCAATTGATCCGACCTTGGACGAACTAGCTGACATAAAAACTGCTGTGTCTGAGGCTGTAACTAATTCAATCATACACGGATACGAAAATGCTGACGACAAACTAATTCGCATGCACTGTCGATTGTTTAATCGTGGCGTCGAAATAAAGATATCTGACAAAGGAATCGGTATAAAAGATATAAATGAAGCTAGAAAACCTCTTTTTACATCTAAGCCTAACTTAGAACGCTCTGGTATGGGATTTACAGTAATGGAAACTTTCATGGATTCCGTCATTGTAGATTCTAAGCCTGGAGAGGGCACTACTGTAACTATGTATAAAACAATAAACAAGGACTTTGCATCATGAGCAATGAAGAATTACTACAACATATAAACTCTGATGCTACTGCCGTTGAAAAATTGCTTTTAAATAACAAAGGCTTAGTTATTATGCTAGCAAAAAAATTTCTAAATCGTGGATATGATATGGAGGAGTTGATTCAATTGGGAAACATCGGCCTATTCAAAGCAATAAAAAATTTTGATCCTTCTCGTCAAATAAAATTTTCTACATATGCAGTACCTCTAATTATGGGAGAAATAAAACAAGCTCTACGTGACAACAGTCCCGTGAAGGTAAGTCGCAACTATAAAACTTTATATATGAAAATTATGTCTCTAAAAGAACATATACTAAAAACGTGTGGTTACGAACCATCCATTAGCGAACTAGCAAAAAAACTCAATGTAAGCTATGATCAAATAGTAATTGCATTAGATGCTCTAACCCCACCTCAATACATATACCAGACAATAGACAATGGGACTTGCGAAACTTTTATTGTAGATCAACTAGCATCAAATGAATACGATATAATAGACAACGTGATAGATAAAATACTGCTTCATGATGCAATATCAAAGTTATCACCCATTGACAAAAAAATACTATACTTAAGATTTATAAGAGGATTAACTCAATGTCAAATTGCAAAAATTTTAGACACATCTCAAGTTAAAATTTCTCGTAAAATAAAAAAATTTTTACAACAAAATAATCTACAATAATATTGATGTAATACCCTCCCCCTACCTATATCTCAAATTTTTATTAAAATTTTCAATACCAAGGTAGGGGCTTTTTTCACACTAATGTGGGTTCGCACTAATAAACAGGCTAACCTCTGGTACCCCTTTACTTCATATATAATTTATTCCTTATCTACCTTTGATACTCGCTACCATACTTATTCGCAAATTCATCCCTAAAATCTAATAATCTATCATCCTGTATAGCTTGTCTTACATTTTTCATAAGATTCACAAGGAAATGTACGTTGTGCCACGTTGTAAGTCTTAATCCCAGTACTTCTCCTGCTTTTAACAAATGCCTTATATATGCCCTAGTAAAATTTTTGCACACATAACAATCACATTCATCATCTAATGGTCCAAAATCCCTTGCATACTTTGCATTTTTCACTACTAGCCTTCCTTTACTTGTCATTACAGTACCATTTCTTCCTATCCTTGTAGGCAGCACACAATCGCACATATCTATACCCCTTATTGCAGACTCTATAAGATAATCTGGTGTACCCACTCCCATCAAATATCTAGGTTTGTCTTTCGGCATAAGCGGAACTGTATAACTTAGCATATCATACATAAGACTGGCCGGTTCTCCCACACTTAAGCCTCCCACAGCATACCCCGGCAAATCAAGCTTTGTCATTTCCTCTACACTATGTTGTCTTAAATCCTTATACATTCCACCTTGTATTATCCCAAACAGAGCTTGTGTGTCTGGCTTTTTATGTGCAGCAATACATCTCTTCGCCCATCTTATAGTCCTCTCCAGCGATTTTTTTGCATACTTATAATCTGCTGGATACGGTGTACACTCATCAAACGCCATCATTATATCTGATCCTAATGCATTTTGTATCTCCATCGCTTTCTCTGGCGATAGAAAATGCTTAGATCCATCTATATGAGATCTAAATGCAACTCCTTCTTCTGTTATATCCCTTAACTTACTTAAACTAAAAACCTGAAATCCTCCACTATCTGTTAATATAGACCCATCCCAGTTCATAAACTTGTGTAGCCCACCAGCTTCTTTTATAATTTCATGTCCAGGCCTTAAATACAGATGATACGTATTGCTAAGTATTATTTTTGCACCTATCTGTTTTATCTCATGCGGCGCCATTGTCTTTACCGTTGCTTGCGTCCCCACTGGCATAAATACTGGCGTTTCAAATGTTCCGTGCTTTGTGTATACCCTTCCTAATCTTGCTCCCGACTGTTTACACTCTTTTATTAACTCATATTTAACTGCTGCTTCCATAACAATCTCCTTATCTTAATTTATAAGCATTGCATCTCCAAAACTAAAAAATCTATATCTTTCCTGTATAGCCTGGCTATACGCACTCAATATATTTTCTCTTCCCGCCATTGCGCTAACCAACATAAGCAAAGTAGACTCCGGTAAATGAAAATTCGTTATTAATGAATCCACCATCTTAAACTTATACCCCGGATAAATAAATATACTCGTCTCACCTGCCATTGGCTCTATAACTCCATTTTCATTAGTTGCCGTTTCTAAAACACGACTACTTGTAGTTCCTACCGCAAATACTTTTTTTCCATTACTCTTGGTTCTATTTATAATATCACATGCTTCTTTAGATATATTAAAATACTCCGAATGCATTTTATGTTCTAATATATTATTTGTCTTAACAGGCCTAAATGTACCCAAGCCAACATGCAAAGTCGTGTACACTACATTAACACCTTTTTTTCTTATCTCTTCCAACAAAGGTAGTGTAAAATGCAAACCTGCTGTGGGCGCTGCTGCTGATCCTTTATGTTTAGAGTATACTGTTTGATATCTTTCTTTATCTTCCAACCTTTTAGTTATGTACGGAGGTAATGGCATATTACCCACCTCATCTAGTATTTTCTCAAATATCCCATCATACTCAAACCTAACTAATCTTCTGCCATCATCTAGTATCTCTATTACTTCTGCTATAAGTTTTCCTTCACTAAACGTAAATCTCGCACCTATTTTAGCCTTTCTCGCAGGCTTTAATATAACTTCCCATATGTCGGCATTTATTCTCTTTAATAAAATAAACTCTATTTTGCCTAAAGTATCCTCCCTATTACCCAAAAGCCTTGCTGGTATAACCCTTGTGTCATTTAACACCAAGGCATCACCTTCTTTCAGGTAATCAACAATATCTTTAAATATCTTGTGTGATACTTGGCCACTCTCTTTATCTAACACCATAAGCCTAGACATTTGCCTATCTTTTATAGGTTCTTGTGCTATCAAATCTTGCGGTAAATCAAAATAAAAATCCTTCAATTCCATAAATTTATTCCTTCTATTCTCCTATTGATATTCTTTGTGCTTACTTATTCTTCGATTTTCTAAAATCATAGCTACACTCAATGAATGAATATATACCCATATTTATAAAGCCATGTCTACATCCAACATCATACCTATTATTCTTACTCCTATATCTACCTTAATACTTTCTTTCATACTACCCATTTTCTAAAACTATCTGACAACACGCCAAATCTCCTGGTTATATTATCATATTTTTTATATTTTGTCCAACCCAAAAATATGACAGAACTACAAAAACACCATAGACTCTGCCATAATTTTGCGTACTTTCCTATCTATCGCATATTATCAGGATTAGATGGAGTTGATATATGTCCTAATGTTTCTCCTGCTTCACGAAACAACCTATTGTTTATTGTTGCTATATCCCCTATGGACACCATTCCTATCACTTTATTATCCTCTAAGACTGGCAATCTTCTTACTTGCGCTTCTGACATTATATTAGTAGCATCTTCCACATCCATATCCTTAGTCACTGTCTTTACATCACTTGTCATTATATCTCTTACCTCTTTATCTACCCCAGTTCCATTAGCTATATTTCTTACTACTATATCCCTATCTGTAACTATCCCCACCATTTTAGTTGCATCACAAACAGGTATCACTCCTACATTATGCTTTTGCATTAATCTGGCTGCCTCTATTATAGTGGATGTCGGACTTATGCAGGCTACGTTCTTTGTCATAACATCTTTTATCTTCACAGCAATTCCTCCTTAATACGTTGTTAAAGATAAGTATTGCCAGATTATTGCACATGTATTCATTTTTGTTTTAGATATATTGGCGTTTTCTCTCTTCTATTTAAAAATTCTTCTATACGTTTAAATACCTTCATATTGCTTAAAATATTTTTATGATTCTCTGCAGATATAAAAGAACCATCCAACAAGCTATTTATTGTTAGATTGTTTTCGCCCACATTATACAATTCCGTTTTTATACCCCACTCATCTAAGCTCGCGGCATCAAACGCAACCACTTCATCATATTGACCAAGCATGTTTAATGTCTCTATTTTATTATTTAATCCCTTATTGAACATACTCGGAAATTTTTCCCCTATTAACTCACCTTCTGGTTCTAAATCTTTCACTCCATCGTCATCATATAAACTAATCCCTATTTGTGCAACAGGTGAACCTTTGTGGGGCGTCGATATAAATACAATCTTGTTTATATCATTTGCCTCCCAATATAAACTACTACATGTATAATACCTAACAACCAACCCACCCATGCTGTGGCACACAACATCAAATGACTTAACTTTAAGGCCCTCATTTAAATATTTCATTTTTAGCTCTTCCAAAAACTTTGCTATATCCTTTGCATTGTTTTCCACCTTCTGGCTTGAATCATAACTAAAAAATTCACCTATATAGCCCTTCTCTTCAAAATAATTAGACATGCTATTAAATATATCTTTGTTTTCTTGATAACCATGAACATATACTATAGGTATTCTTCTTATTCCAAACTTTAGTTGTTTTTCTTTTTTACCTTTATATAATTTGGCACACACTAAAGCGTCCAAATCCTGTCCTTCAAAAAGTGGAGACACACTATCATCTGTTATACTAGGAGGAATATATGTCACTATGCACTCACCATTACCATCCGTCACTACATGTTTTTGTGATACTGTACCTACGCCGTCTCTTACATTTAGATCAACACGAGCTCTAGGTACGACATTCCCTCTAAAATCTCTAACCGTTATCAATAAGAATATTTTGTTTTTGGGATCACACGTAACATACTTGACATTGGGACTTATGGTACCAATATCTAGAATATAATCTCTATTATGTAACATCGCAGACACAAACTGCAACACCACGCTCTTAAATGGTATTGTCACGACCACAATAATTGTTGCTATCAGTATCACAAATATTGGCTTTAATTTGTTAAACACTTTGATGCCTCCTGTTTTAGCTACTCTTTTCCCCTATGTCAAATAGTATCATATTATCATCTTTTTTACAATACGTTTTCAACTAATCCATTCTCTCACATCTAAAAGCTATTATTCAACAAATCTCAACTTAAACCTCCTAATAAAAGTTATTTTATGAACTCATAAAAAAATTTGTCTATTTAGAGTAACCCTTACCTTTCGCAACACCATTCTTGATGTTTTTTTATTAAAATTTACGCTATCAATTTTTACTCCTGTTTGTTTTATTTCTTTCACTGAGCTCTCACCATCCCTGCTATTTATCTTTCTTGTTATACAATTATTAATTTTAATTCCCGAATTTTTTAATATGTATACCCATTGTACACATATTGATGATAACATATCTTCACAATAATCTATCCTACACTTTAATTCTTTAGAAATATAATTTTTTTTTGCTTCATCTAATTCATGTTCTAATTCTGAAAAAATTAACCACGCATTTATAATCTTTTTCTTTTTTAATCCCATATCAGAAAGGTTATATATATCGTTTACATTTTTCCCTAATAGTTTAGCATTATAATACAAATTATCTATACATTTGTAACTTAAATCTGGTAATTGATTCTCAATTTCTTCTACAAAATTTTTACTAAGCTTTTCCTCATTTATATTAGCTTCACTTATAAATTTTTTTAGTACTTCTAGCTCATGCCTTAATTGAAAAATTTTTTCACTGACAGCCCTTTTATCTATCAAATTAATTTCTATTTGATTTAAACTTTCAACTAAGTGGGTATGCATAGATTTAACAAATTTATCATATCTTAATCCCCTATAATCACCTATTTCCATTTCACGTACATCTCTAATGCGATTTATTAGTGCTTGATCAAGTGGTTTAGGATCAATAGTAGCACCTCTTTCAATCAATTTTACTGCAAGCCCTTTATTAGTACTCGAACATGCTGCTGTAAGCGGAGAATCGTATATAGCTCCCGAATAATTAATGTCAACCCCTCTCTCCAACAACATCATAACAACTTCATCCATCCCTTTTAGACATGCATGATAAAATACGTTACCCACTGGTACATAATTATTTACAACTTGCGCATGAATATTGGTACCTTTATTAATTAACTCCTTAGCAAGTTCACTATGTTTTTGTAAACATGCTCCTATTAACGGCGTTGATCCATCAATTTCATCTTCATACCCAATACCATAATTGCTATTTTCTAATAATTCTTGTGCAATTTCTTCTTTCTCACCAAAGCAAGCTTCGTACAATATAGGACGTCCTTCAAAATCAACTTCAACATTAGCTCCTCTACTAATCAATTCTTTTAAAATATCTTTATACCCACAAATAACACTAATTACAAGCGGAGAAATTTTCTCTTTTGTACCTATTCCCATACAGTCTTCATCTGTAATAATATTGTCGTAATCTCCCCTTATATCCACTCTTGCTCCACGATTTAACAATTTTATAACTGTATCTCTATGATTACATACAACTGCAATACCAAGCGCTGTACATCCTTTTCCATCTTCTACGTCAACTAATGCTCCTTTTTCCATTAATACATCCACTATATCTGTATACCCATATTGGGAAGCTATCATCAATTGAGTCCATCCTCTGCTATTTTTTGCACTAATATCCGCTCCATTTTCAATCAACATTCTAACAACATCAACCAAACCCAAATGACATGCTATTATTAACGCTGTGTCTCCTTTTCTATCCCTTGCATTAGTATCTGCTCCATTTTTTATTAATTCCAACACAATTTCAGTAAAATTAAATTCACAAGCTACCATTAACGCTGTAATACCCGCACAGTTCCCAATATTAATACCTGCTCCTTCTTTCAATAACATCCGTACAATATCAATTGATCCAGATCGGCATGCCATTATTAACGCTGTATCTCCTTTACTATCCCTTGCATTAATGTCTGCTCCATTTTTTATTAATTCCAACACGATTTCAGTAAAATTAAATTCACAAGCTATCATTAACGCTGTGATACCTTCACAGTTTCCAATATTAATATCTGCTCCTTCTTTCAATAACATCCGTACAATATCAATTGAACCAGAACAACATGCCATCATTAATGCTGTATTTCTTTTCCGGCTTGTTATATTAACCTCAGCCCCATTTTTTAACAACTTTCCTGCAATTCCAACAAAGCCCCAATTACACACTCTCATAAATGCTGTATTTCCATCGCAATCTTTTATATTAATCTTAGCTCCACTTTCTATTAACAGGGAAATAATTTCAACAGATCCCGCGCCACAAGCCTTCATTAGCGCCGTACAATTTCTTACATTTTTAGCATTCACATTAGCTCCATTTTCTAATAATATTTTAACAATATCAACAAAACCAGATTTACAAGCAATCATCAATGGCGTATCCCTATTTTCATTTGTGTCATGAATATTTGCTCCATTTTGTATTAATAAATCAACAATTTCTTTATAACCATATTGGCAAGCTATCATTAGAGGAGTCCATCCATCTTTATTTACTGCATCAAGATCTGCCTTTTGCTCTATTAATATCTTAACTACTCCAGTACGCCCATTTAAACATGCCACCATAAGAGGAGTTATAAATCTTTTATCTCTGCACTCCACATTAATACCCTGTTTAATTAATTTACGCACATTTTCCGCTTCTCCTTTTTCACAATAACGCATTAAAAGCCTAACTTTCTTTCTATATTTCTCATTAATCCCGTTATCATCATCATTTTTATCTTCAGAAAATTCAACCCTATGCTTCATAAATCTCACCTTCCCATTTCCTCGTTCTTATCATGGCTTTTTATATTTTGCCTTTTCTGCTTACTATCCAGCTCTCTAGATATGTATAACTGTTTCGTAAACGCCACCGACAACCTATCTTGACAACATGTCAGTGTTTTTTTCATCTCTTCACTTGTGGCCATTCCCATCGCTATTTTCAATTTTTTCTGAACACGAGAAAATCTGCGGCTAGCATTTGCAATTCTAGCTAATCCTTCCCCTCTTCCAGAAACCATTTCTAACATCTTTAATGTCTCTGATACATCACCTAATAAATACTCACAGCCTACACTCTTTATTTCACTCTGTAATCTCTCTATCGATTTCTTGGTTAATGTTTTCATATTCCAATCACAAGTAAATTCTTTTAACACAACAAGTTCATGCTCTAATTGTGAAATTTTTCTAATAACCAAAGCATCTTCATCCCGATAAATGAGATTTCGTATATCCCTAAGGCCAGTAAAAAAATATTTAATTATACTAACCTCAAAATCACAAATTCTAGATTGAACTATCTTTTTAAATTCCTCTGTTCCTTCTTTTATTGACATTGGTTCAATCCTTGCACCACTCTCAACCAACTTTACAACAACATCAATATGACCATTTTTACACGCTTCTACAATTGGAGAAAAATTCTTAAGTCCTCCACTATTTACGTCAACTCCCATATCAATCATTTTTGACACAACCTCTATCAAACCATTTTTACATGCACAAGAAAAAAAATCACCTACTACCACACCTTCATCTAATTCTTTTGCATTAATATCTGCTCCTTGTTCAATCAACTCCATCGCAAGCTCACTATCCCCATTATGGCACGCATAAAAAAGTTCTTCTTCTCTACAAGAACTTGCATAATTTATCACTACTCTTCCAGCCTTATGATTCCCAGAAATACAATCCATAACTTTCACCTTTCCAATATCAGTCTTTTATTTTTATTTAATATCACATTCTTATTTCTTATATCTTCTTTACTGCGTTTTTTCGACCTATAATCATTGATCTGTCTTGAAATAAGAATTAATCTTATGCCTAAATTTGACAAATTATTTCTATATTCCCATAATCTCTCCCTTGCCTCTTTTCCAATAGCATTTCTTTCAGCTATTAACAATCTATCCTGTAAACACGAAAATTTTATACTCGCACTTATAAATTTAGCAATATCTTTTTTATTAGAAACTCCACATGCTCTTTCAATAGATACTTGCACTTTCACCATATTGTTAAATAAATAGTCGCAACAGGTGTTTATAAGTCCTCTTTGCCACTCATCTATCTTATCTAAATCTATACTTTCTATATTGTTATCAATGATAAATTTTTTGATTACGCTAAGGTCATGCTTTAATTGAAAAATTTGACGACATGCTCTCTCAAATCGCAAAGTCTCGCTTTCTTTAAATGAAACACTTAGAGTCATAATATCTAAGTAAATTTTGTTTAATCTATCCGATACGTACCCCCACATTGCTCTATTAAATTTACGAAGTCCTCCATCTTCTTCTCTTTCTTGTCTAGCTAAAAGATTTCCATTCACAAATGGTCTTGGGATCTCTATTAAAGATGTTTCTAGCTTGGCACCCATTTCAATTAACTTTATTGCAATTCTTCCCTTTCCAAAACTACACGCTACCACAAGAGGAGATTCGTACTCTATTCCCGCATAATTAATATCAGCACCTCTTTTTATTAACTCTACTGCAACATCTTCTAATCCTCTACTACAAGCAAATCCTAGTGCATTAAAACTTTCATTTTCGCTACGTGCCCTAGCATTAATATTGGCACCATTATTAATCAATAACATTGCGATCTCACTATTTTTATTTTTAATAGCCTCTATTAGTGGAGTACTACCATCTTCGTCTTCTTCATCTACATTAACCCCATAATCAAGCAGAATATCCAAAGCTTCAATATTTCCGTATTTTGCCGCAATCATTAGTGGAGTATAACCACTTCCTCCTCTAACCTCAGCCCCGTTATTTATTAACATTTTAATAATGACACTATGTCCGCATCTAGATGCGTACATCAAAGGAGTCCAGCCCATTTCATTCTGATAATTAATCTCTGCACCTTTTTCTATTAATTTTTTCACAATATCTATATGATTTGACTCAATCGCAAACATGAGAGGCGTTAGATTATAACATATGGAATTTACACAAGCACCATGCTTAATCAGCAAATCAACAACTTCTACTTGTCCTCTCTCGCATGCAACCATTAACGCTGTCTTTTGTTCTTTATTCCTAATATCAATAATACTCTCCCTGGTTTCTAAAAACCTTCTTATAAATTGCAAGTTACCTTCTCTGCACACATCCAAGAAACTTTCAACCATCTTAACTTCTGTCCTTTCTACTCTCTATTTGCCTCTAAATCCATAGTTGCTACTATCCGCTTCTTTTCCTTTCTGCTTCAAGCTCTGTACTCTTGATACTTGAACTTTACTCTTAGCATCCGTTTTGCTTACTTTTTTTTGAGGTTTAAAAACATCTTGCACTGTTTGTGCTTGTACCCTACTTCTAGGCGTAAATTGTCCTCTATTTTTTTGCAAATTAGTATCTCTTCTCTTTATCATAACAACTTTTTTACCATTATTCGAACGTGACACTACTTTATTCGAATTTTCTATTTCATATTTCAATGCTTTATATGTAGCGTCTCTGTTTATATCAATGTTATTTTCTTCACAAAACTTTTTAAGCTCTTCTGTCCCTTCAAATTTATCCAAAAACTTTCTCACATATGATTTCTGACGCAACATATATTTTATTGTCCTATTATATACTATACGATTTGTTTTTTCAAATAAAGAATCCTCTCCCACAATATTATTGTGTTTGTACTCCTCTAACAAATACTTTAATACATCTCCATACTTTTTCTCATACTCTCTAACCACACTTGCTTCCCAATCTTTTTTAAATATTTCTTGACTACTTCTTAATAGGGGATCTATCATATTTTCTCTTCTTATATCATACGCCACAAATATTAATTCTTCCCAATCTATACAAAATTCAATAATATCTTCATTATCTTTTCTTTCTCTAATAGCCTTAAAAAATACCTCTAATTCCTTTTCATCTCCTGATTTTATTATAGATGACAACATAGAATTCCAGTCTGCATCTTTGTCAATTTTCCTTACTACTTCCTCTAATAAGCTCAAATTATCTTCTAATTTATACCCGCCAAATTTTCTGATTGAATCTAATAATAACATAACTGCTACTTCTTTACTTAAGCCCTTTTCTTCGCCACTTTTTAATTCATCAAATTTTTTAACTAATTCTTCTTTTGCATTTTTTAAAAGAGCATCCAATAATATTTCACAGTATTTACCCATTTCTTCTGTACATATATCATTTAATATTCTTTTTTCGCGATCCTCTTTAGTTTCCTGTTTTTGTGGCTTAATTTCTCTTTCTCCGTCATCCATATTCTTCTCAAATAACGCTTTTACCACTTCTTCATGGCTAGCATTAAATAATCTATTTTTAATTTGAGGATCACTTAACAATTTATCTATAAATATATCTTTACACTCTTCCATATTTTTTCTTATTATTTTAGCTTCTTCAAAAACTTGTATACACTCTTCTTTTAGAGTTTCCATATACTCTTTCTCAAATAAATATGCTTTTTCTTCATATTTGTTTATGAGGAAATCCTTTGCTATTTTTTCACGCATACTATCCATATTTAAATTCAAACTTTCAGTCATATCTTTATCTAAATCATCCAAACGCAATAAAATACTTAACAAACTAAACCTTTGGCTTTCTTCTATTGATTTTAATACCAACTTGCCTAATACCTTCTTCTTCTTTTCTATAGTCTCTTTTTCTGTCTTACCAACACATATATCTAACCAATTTTTAAGAACCTCACAATTAAACAACAAATACTTTACTAATTCTTTGTTTAAGGCCTTGTCAAAATCCCACATAAAATCAACAATTTCTTTAGTTTTAATGTCTTTATTATAACCCCTCTTTCTTCTTTGGTCATTGATCATATTTTTAAAAGTATTTTTATTTTTTAGATAATCCATCAACTCTTCAGTTTGACTATTAATATCCTCATCATTTCTATCTAATAAAACTTTAAGCGCTGGCTTAATATATTCGTTTAAAATTGCTTCAATTTGATCTTTTTCTTCTTCAGATAATTCTTTATTTCCCTCTAGCCCTTCTAAAAACTTCTTTATGCTTGTTGTATTCTCTATATTATTTACTAGTATATTCTTTATATCTAATAATTGTAATATCATTTTATATTTAGATAAAATACCTACAGCTGCAGTTATGATATTTAATCCATTATCTTTTCTTCTAAAACCCCACTGTATTATATCTCCCCATGCAATTTGTTTGAGTACCTGACAACACATATCACTGTCCGATACTTTTAAATCTAATAATTTTTGTATCTCTTTTGTAATCTTAGGTACATTACTGTCTTCTGTCAATCTATTTATAGACTCAACAACGGCCTTAACCTTAGGATCCTCTAAGATATTCCTACCTTTACTTTCAATTTCATTCATAGCTATATCGCTGTCATCATTACTATCGCTTTCATCACTAGTTTCCTCATCTTTATATGATATATTCCTAAGCTCAGCTTTCGATATAGACTTCCTACGCCTTGAATTCCCCATCGCTAAAATTTTTTCCTTCTTTACCTCTTTCTTACCCATATCAAAACTCCCTCTCTTTCTCAAAACATATATGCCTAACATTTTATATTATTAGTCTCCAAAAAGCAACCCTTCGCTTTACAAAAAGTTTGCCTATGAAGTTCTTCTCCTATATATTAAAAAAATATATTTTTGTTAATAATATATCATATTTTTAAATTTGTGAATCCTTACTCGATTAAAATCGAATACTTTTAAACTAAAGTTGCCAAACATACCTTCTAATAAATTACTTTTTAACAATATAACACCAAACTCAGAAAACTTATCTATTACCCCAAAAATTCTGCATTTTTGCTAATTTATTTAAATAAAGTGTAGGTCTTAGGCCAATAGCTTAATTACATTTTACAAAAAATATAGTAATTAAGCTATTACTTATTCATATCTATAAAACAGATATGTTTTACATTTTTAACCTAAAATATCTAAAATAATACAAAAAATGTATTGACAATAAAATATGCATATTGTATAATTTTCATGTAAAAATGGTCTTTAATGTAAATTATGTAAATTATTTGACTATTCAAAAGAAATAATGAAAGGCGTGTTGTTGAAAATGTTATTTACTGGTAATTATTGTTCTACAAAAAAATCATTTCGAGGTATACCTCCATCTACATAATTTGATTAAGTTTCTTTACTTTAACATGTATTAATTAATTTATTAATTTTTAGGGGGAATTTTAATGTTAGCACTTATAAATAGCTTGATAGGGTTTTTGTTTGTAATTTCCTTATTAATAGGTTTTGCTTTTAGAAATATTTTTGTTTGGTTAATTATTTTTAGCTTATTCCCTACAATTTTAATAGCGACTAAAATTGATATAAAGAATAATCAAAATATTTCTTTAAATGCATTAAACTTAGCTTATTTTTTATTTTTTGGAATTGTAACCCTATCATTTAAATCTATTTACAATATTAATGTATTTGATAGACTTAGTAATAACACCATATATTTTTTAATTATTGGGTTAATTTGTTTATTTGTAACAAACATTATTGTAATTTTAAATCCTAAATATTCTTATTCAAATTAGAATTTTTTCTCATTTTAGTTAAATTTATAACTCTTTTGGCTAAAATGAGAAATTTTTTTTAAATTCAAACTTCATATTTGCTGTTATCTTTTTCTTTTACCATTTTTTTGAGTTGGGACATGTTTTTTAGCGCAACTTGTACTGTTAAAAAACGACAATATTCAAAGTAAACGCAACATTTTTTATATTATGGGGTGCGTTTACTTTGAATATTATCTTATGTCAAAAAAAATATATTTTTTTATTTTACCCCTTGACTTCCAATAACTGTTTATGCTATACTTTTCATTGTAGTGGTTGAGGGCGCTTAGCTCAGCTGGGAGAGCATCTGCCTTACAAGCAGGGGGTCATAGGTTCGAGCCCTATAGTGCCCACCATTTTGCTGGTGTAGCTCAGCAGGTAGAGCAGCTGACTTGTAATCAGCAGGTCGGGGGTTCAAT